>CAYPYL010000132.1:0-3899 GCA_964414605.1 uncultured Dehalococcoidaceae bacterium | reverse complement strand
GCTCATATTAAGCTCCCGCGGTACCACCCAAATTCCCCGAAAGTATCGGAGCACTCTACAGGGCACAATTCATGCCCTCGTCACGTATAACGGTTGACGGTTCCGTCCAGGCCTACTCGTCCTTCCTGGGAAGGACTTTTAGTTGGCGGCTCGGGAGGGATTTTCAGAGAGAGGATATGCCTACTTGCACCGTACCAGGCTCGCTTAATATCCTTTTTCGCCCCTACTCTTCTCCGTCACAGCCTTTATCTGCTTTATGTTAACATAAATAAAAGAGGAAATCAATAGTGCGGTATTCTCTTCGGCGTAATAACCACCTTGCGGGAATCTCCTACCCCGGTACTTTCCGTGGTAACATCGGGATGGTCGGACAGGGCAAGATGGATAATACGCCTTTCAAAAGGCGTCATCGGCTCCATGGTAAATGGCATCTTACGCGTTTTCACATGGTCGGCCAGTCGCATTGCCAAGGCACGAAGCCCTTCGCAGCGGCGCTCCTTATAGCCTTCCACGTCGAGGACGATGGGGAGTCTTTCATTTGTATTATGGGAAACAATCAGCCTGACGATATGCTGGAGGGATACCATGGTCTGCCCCCGCCGCCCAATTAAAATCCCCAGGTCTTCGCCCATGATATTGAGTCCGATAGAAGAGGCTTTTCCGTCTTCCTCTATAACCGTAAATTCTTCGGATAGTGTTACCTCCGCCGGCAACTCCAGCAGTTCCAGAAGTTTTTCCAGTATGTCTTTCGCCGTTTCATAAATTTCTACCTGTTCTTCCGGTATTTCCATTTCTGCCTAACCCCTTACTTTTTACGGCGTCGCTGCGCCCGGTCCTTGCCCGGCTGATATCTCGTTTTACTTGGCTTGGACGGTTGATAAATATCTTTCCTGGCAGTTTCGCTATCCGTAATAACGATATCCGCGCCGACATCATCGATGGACTTCTTTTCCCCCGGGGTGTCGAACTTCACATATTTCTTGTCCTTTCCACCCTCGGTTTCCTCGATTTTACGCCGCAGGCCGCCCCACCCGGTCACGCGGTACTGTAAAATCACCCTTGCGACACTGTTAGCCACCCAGTAGAGGGAAAGCCCGCTGGGGAAGGACAGCGCCAGCAGGGCAAACATCATCGGCATCATCCAGAGCATCATCTGGCTCTGCTGCGCCTGCTTTGGGTCGGAGGATACGGTGGTTGACATCTTCTGCTGGAGCCACATCGTTGCCCCGACCAGTATGGCTAGGATGAAATTCGGCTGTGACAGGTCCAGCAGCAGGAAGCTTTTATCCAGCGGGAGGACGGAAAATACCACCGGCCAGGGATAAAGGTACTTGGACAGATTCAGCAGGCCTTCCGGGGCTACCGCCAAGGCCAGCATGATGGACTGATAGAGGGCAATCCATACCGGCATCTGGATTATCATGGTAATGAGACAGCCGGCAGGCTTAACGCCCGATTCCTTGTACAGCCTCATCTGTTCCTGGGTTAGTTTCTGCTTATCTTTGCCGTACTTTTTCTGTAGCTCGGCTATCTTGGGCTGAAGGTCCTGCATCGCCTTTGACGACCTTATCTGGCTAAGCGTCAGAGGCAACATGCAGAGATTGACGATTATGGTCAGGGCAATAATCGCCAGACCGAAACTATCGCCCAGGTAATGCGAGATTACGATAAGGACATTGGTCACCGGCTGCTGGATTATTAGTTCCCAGGGATTCAATCTATATTACCTCATCATTGACTTTCCAGGATTATGGAGCCCAGTATCGCGCCGTTGGCGGCGTTAATACGCTGCAGGGAATCATCCTGTGTATGTATATAGACGATGCCTTCATGTTCCGTGAGTGGACCGTCTATATCCTGTTCAAAATCTGCCAGCTGTGAAACTACGCCGGTTGTCAAAGACATAGAATACACGATGCCTTTCCTCGTGGCGACGATTAGAGAATCGTTAAAGACAACCGGCCTGGATGAAATAGGACTTTCCAGGTCGTACTCGTCTATTTTCGCCCCGTTTTCTTCCTTGATGGAATATACAATATTATCGAGGCAGGGGGCGTAGATAACGCCGTCAGCAGTCACCGGCTCGGCCCAGAACCAGTTCTTGCCCATGAACTTCCACTTCAGCGAGCCGTCTGATACGTTCACGGCATACAGATACCGGTCGAAAGATCCGATATAGACGACATCGTTATGGATCAGCGGCGTGGCTATGATGGAACCTTCGGCAACGAATTCCCACGCCTTGCTGCCGTCGGCGATGTTGAGGGCATACAACTTCTTATCAAAAGAGCCGATGAACAGCTTGCCCTCGTGAATTACCGGCGTTCCCCATATCTTGTCATCCGTCTGAAACTCCCAGACGGGGTCGCCGGTGGCGGCGTCGAAAGCATAAACCTTGCCGTCTTCATTGCCGATGTATAGCTTATCGCCGGAGATTGTAATTCCGCCGATGAACGGCTTTAGATTGCTCTCGCGTGGGTAAACCCACCTCAAGGCCAGCGAGGTTGTGTTATAAGCATAGATTTTACCGTTATATCCGGCAATATAGACCAACTCCCCGAGGACCGCCGGGGTGCCGTAAATGGCTACGCCGGTAGAACCGCTACCGCAACCTCCCCCACCCATAATCGGAGAGCAGCCGAAGAGACCGGTCTGGCTGACCTGCTTGAGCGGTTCGGTCCAGAGACGGCTATTATCGGTAAGACTAATCGATACCAGCCTGCCTTCCCGGGTGCCTACGAAGAGGTTATTATCGGTAACGCTGCCCCCTGACCATCCAATGGGCGCCAGGCCTCTGATACAGCCGAAACCGGCCAGGCATACGGCGAGTAATAGTAGTACCAGCAGCATTACCCGGCCGATTCGCCATTTATCTTTTAGATTCAATATGTTCTCCTTTTCAGGGAGGCTAACGATAATTACGGTACGGGGTCGTACCCGCCGGCATTGAAGGGATGACAGCGGGCGAGCCGTCTGATGCCGAGGGCGATTCCCTTTAATAAGCCGAACTTCGCTATAGCTTCGTAGGTATACTGGGAGCACGTCGGCCGGAAACGGCAGGACGGCGGCATAATCCTCGACCAGGTAAGCTGATAAAATTTAATTAGTTCCAGGGCTAACGCCTTCATATTCCCCCAAAAATAATCCAGCCCGGAACAATAATTTCCTGACCGATTTCCCGAGATTTTCATAATCAGCCCCTACCGCCGCGGCACGTGCGATAAATATAATATCCCAGCCCGGTTGCAGGGGGGTCTGTCTAGCTATTTCCCGCAGCAAACGCTTCACCCGGTTGCGCACTACCGCCTTGCCGACGCGCTTGCTTACCGTAAATCCGTATCTAGACGAATCAAGGCTGTTGGGCATGGCCTTAATCACTATTTCCCTGCCCGCCCACGTTTTACCTTCATTATACACTAGCGCAAACTGTGTTTCTCTGGTTAAAATGTGTTCGCCCCTCACGGATACCCCACCCGGGTCGCCGGTTTTTACAGTTAGACAACGGTTAAATTCTTCCGACCCTTTAATCGCCTCGATTTTATCACAGCGCGACCGCCGCGCGTGCTCATCCTCTTCAAGAAACCGTGCTCGCGCTTCCTCGGGATGCGTTTTGGTTTATATGTACTTTTACCCACTTTTACTCCCTGCTAATAAAGGAACATTTACTAAAGAAATAAGAAATACAGAAAATATTGAATCCAGAGATATCAGCTCTTTAACCCGACGCCACCGGTCTTGCGGATCTGTGCCGGTACGTACGGCAGCAAAGCCAGGTGCCGCGCCCTTTTAATTGCAATGGCCAGCGCGCGCTGGTGCTTGGCACAGGCGCCACTCTTACGTCGCGGGGCTATTTTGCCCCTGTCAGAAATATAAGGTCGCAGTGCTGCCGGGTCCTTATA
>CAYPYL010000131.1:0-3899 GCA_964414605.1 uncultured Dehalococcoidaceae bacterium | reverse complement strand
GTATCTGGCCGCCCGCCGCAGCCCTCCCGGCGGGCACCGGATATTGTCCGGCGATGATATCGTCCCCTTCCTCAAGGACCTCCCCTGCGATGTCCTGCCGGTATCGCCGAAGAGCCGGGGCAAGCTGAACGATTTCGGGATTCACACCCTGGGACAGATAGCGGCGCTGCCCCCCGGCCCGGTACAGTCGCAGTTCGGCCTCGAGGGCAAAAGAATCTGGGAGCTCGCCCGGGGCATCGACGACACGCCCCTCTACCCCCGGTTCATGGAAAGGGACATCGACGAGAGTACCGTGCTTGCTTCGGTAACGGTCTCCCTGGAGGCCATACTGGTGGCGATGGAGCTGCTGCTGGTGCGGGTCTTCGCCAATATCGGCCGCAGCGGACTGGGCATCCGCAGCCTTACCCTGTGGACCCGCACCTGGAACGAGGAGAGCTGGGAGCGGACCATCCAGTTCAAGGAGCCGGCCATGGACATGAAAACCGCCGTTTCACGCGTTAAGCGCGCCCTGGAGGACTATCCCCAGCCCGGGCCGGTCGAGCAGGTGGGCTTGAGGGTCAACCGGCTGGGATACCCGCAGGGACGGCAGAGAAACCTCTTCTCCGAGCTCCGGGCTAAAGAACACCTCATCGAGGATATCAAGCAGCTGGAACTCCGACTCGGCAACCCGCAGGTGTACAAACTAAAGGAAGTAGAGCCATGGTCGAGGATACCGGAAAGACGCTACGCGCTGACACCTACCGGCCGGTAAACGTCCCGGAGTCGGCACGGGTGGAGGAAGACGCCTCCGGTCTCCCGCTGGCGGTCGGGGAAAAGCGGCGGCTGGCCGTGGCGGCTATCGAGGACAGGTGGCGCATCGACGACGAGTGGTGGCGAAGCGAGCCGGTCACGCGTCTTTATTACCATGTCCTCCTCGCCTCGGGGCGGCGGCTGGTGTTCTACAAAGACCTGAACGATTCCGCCTGGTACCGCCAGTCTTACTAAGGACACGTCCATGCCTTACGCCGAGCTTCACTGCCACAGCTACTATTCGTTTCACGACGGCGCCTCCTCGCCGGAGGAACTGCTCCTGCGGGCGAAGGAACTGGGCTACCGCGCCCTGGCCGTAACCGACCACGATAACCTCTGCGGGGCGATGCGCTTCGCCCAGCTGGCCCGCTCGCTGGAGATGCAGGGAATCATCGGGGCGGAGGTAACGCTGCAGGGCGGCCATCACCTTACCCTGCTGGCTGAAGACCGGCGGGGCTACAGCAACCTCTGCCGTATCATCACCGCCGCCCATGCCTCCGGCGAGCGCAATAATCCGGAACTGACCCCCGGCCTTCTCCCGGAACACGCGCCGGGTCTTGTCGTCCTGTCCGGCTGCCCGCGGGGAGAGCTGGCGCAGCTGGTGGACAGGACACGTTTTTCCGAGGCGCGGGAACTGGTGAGGAAATACCTCGACTGTTTCGGGTCGAATAGTTACTATATCGAGTTGCAGCAAAACCTGGTCCACGGGGATACGGCGCGGGTGAAAGCCCTGCTGGCGTTGGCGCGGGAAACGGGCGCTGGAGTCGTGGCTACGGGCAACGTCCACTACCACGTCCGGGAAAGGCACCGGCTCCAGGACTGCCTGGTGGCTGTAAGGCACTGTAAAGGTCTGGAAGAGACCCACCGCGAGCGCCGCCCCAACTCGGAGTTCTATTTACGTGAGATTGCGGAGCTGGAAGACCTTTTCCGGGAATGCCCGGAGGCTTTACGAAATACCCTGGAAATTTCCGAACGCTGCAGCTTCGACCTCACCGGCGACCATGCTTATGCCTTCCCGGACTACCCCGCCCCGGAGGGATACACCCCGGAGAGCTACCTGGAAAAGCTCTGCCGCGAGGCGGCGGCGCGGCGGTACGGGTCGGTTACGCCCGCCGTGCAAAAGCGACTGGACGAGGAGTTCCGGCTCATCCGCAGGTACAACCTCGCTGGCTTCCTGCTGATGTACCACGAGGTAATTAAGCTGGGACGGGAGGTCATGATAGAGCAGGGGCTTTCCGACCCCTCCCTGACCCTGGAAGAAAACCCGCCGGGGCGGGGCCGCGGCTCCTCGGTGGCCCTGCTGGTGGGCTACCTCATCGGCCTTTCCCACATCGACCCGCTTAAGTACAACCTCTCGCTGGAGAGATTCCTCCCCGACGACGTTATGACCAACGTGCCGGATATAGACCTTGATTTCCCCCGCAGCATCCGGGAAGAACTTATCCTGCGGGTTCACGAGAAATGGGGATGGGAGCACGCCGCCCTCACCGGCACCATCGCCACCTACCAGATAAAGGGGGCGGTGCGTGACCTGGGCAAGGCGCTGGGCCTGCCGGAAACGGAAATCGACCAGCTCGCCAAACAGGCGGACTGGGGCAGCGCTAAAAAACTGGAAAAGAAGATGCGGAGGATGCCCAATTTCAAGGACAAGATAGACGCTCCGGTCTGGCGCGACCTGATACGGCTGGCCGCGGAGCTGGACGGCTTTCCCAAGTATATGGGGCAGCACCCCGGCGGCATGATTCTCTCCTCCAGCCCCCTCATCGATATCGTGCCGGTACAGCGGGGCGCCATCGAGGGACGGTTCGTATGTCAGTGGGACAAGGACAGCATCGACGACGCCGGCTTCGTGAAAATCGACTTCCTGGCGCTGGGCGCCCTCTCGCAGCTCCAGGAGGCAATCGAGCTTATAAATGAACGCACGGGTGAGCGCATCGACATGTCGCGCATCGACTTCGAAGATGCCGCCGTCTACGATATGCTCTGTAAAGGGGATACCATCGGCATCTTCCAGGTGGAGTCCGCCGCCCAGATGCAGACCATCACCCGCCTCAAACCGCGAAATTTACTGGACATGGCGCACGAGGTGGGGGCGGTAAGACCGGGGGTGGGCGTAAACCACGGCGTACAGGAGTACCTGGCGCGGCGCACCGGGAGAAGGCCGGTGACCTACGACTGCCCGCTGGAGAAACGGCCGCTGGAACGCACCCTGGGCGTCGTCCTGTTCCAGGACCAGGTAAACCAGCTCGCCATCGACGTGGCCGGGTTCTCCCCCAGCGAGGCGGACCGCCTGCGCCGTGCCTTCGGGCGGAAGCATAACACGGAGCTCATCGAGCAGTACCGCCGGGAATTCCTGGAAGGAGCGGCAAAAAAGGGCGTCAGCGAGGTAGCCGCGGAGAAAGTCTTTAAGAAGTTCAACGGCATGTACATGTTCCCGGAGTCGCACGCCTTCGCCTTCGGGGTGACGGCATACCAGGCGGCCTGGCTTAAGCTCCACTACCCCCTGGAGTTCTTCACGGCCATCTTCAATCAGCAGCCCATGGGCTTCTATAACCTGGAAACGCTGAAGGAGGACGCCGGACGGCACGGGATAAGGGTCTTGAACCCGGATATCAACAGGAGCCGGGCGAAGTGCATCATAGAACAGCTTGATGTCATTCCCGCTTCTCCCTCCGTCATTCCCGCGAAAGCGGGAATCCAGCGGGACGGCGGGGTTCTGGATTCTGGCATTCGCCAGAATGACAATCTTCGGGGTGAGGTTGGAAACAAATACCTGCGCCTGGGCTTTCTGAACGTTACGGGGCTGGGAGGGGCTTCCGCCGGGGCAATAGAGGCGGCGCAGGGAAAAGGCGGCCCTTTCCGGAGCATCGGCGACTTCCTGGAGCGCACCGGTGTGCTGGAGGAGGTGGCCCTTAACCTGGCCGGCGCCGGGGCCTTCGACGGCATTGAGTCGAACCGGAGGAAAGTCAAGTGGGAAATCGGCCTCCGCTACCGTCCCGTAAACTCACAACTTCCCCTGCCGCTTCCCGTAGAGCAGGACCTGGTGACGCTGGATGCCCCCGGCGACTGGGAGCGCATGCAGGAGGAGTATAACGTCCTTAGCCTCTTCC
>CAYPYL010000130.1:0-3917 GCA_964414605.1 uncultured Dehalococcoidaceae bacterium | reverse complement strand
ACGAGGACCGGGCTCTGTTTGGCATCGTACCGAATCTGGTCCCATACACCTTATCGAGGAGTGATTTGATTTCACGGAGTCTTTCCGTGTCCCGGGCTATCTGGCTTAAGCGGTGGGTGGCCCACCTTTCGATTTCGCTGTCGGCCACGCCCAGCGCCCGGGCGATGTTAATCGTCTCATTTGTTACTTTTTTGGAGTAACCGGTACTCTCTTCGTACCTCGCTTGAACCCCGCTGGCTATGGCTTCCATTTTGCTGAAAGTATTCGGCTGATTTCTTCCGGTGCGGTTTTTTACCTGATACGTGTTTACCGTGTTCATGAACTGACTCTCCTTCCGGGGCATGGTCGCTCTTGGCCAGACCCTCCTGACTGCTTGAAGGAACTATTACCCCCAGCTGAAATTGTGGAGGAATATTGTGCTCCTTTTTATCGTGCTTTTACCACCTTTGCTTGGTATTGTCGTTATCGAACAGCCAGCCCTTGATGGGCATGTTCCATTTCTCAAGGAATTCCCTGAAATCCTTCTTATCTATGCGGTAATGTCCGCTGGGCAGCCTGAAAGCTTTCAACCGTTCGCTTTTTATCCACTCAAGCACCGTACTCTTGCTGACCTGGCAGTAATTGGCGATATCCTGTGACGTTAATCTGATATTTTGCCCGGCATATCTCTTTGGCAAAAGGAGGCTCCTTCGTTTATTATTAAAACGATATAACCTGTGTATTCCGATCGTTTTTTACAATGCGGGCGTATCACACATATGATAGATATGCATTATTACAAGCGCATCACAAAAGAGCTGAAATAAGTCACAAAAAAATCACAAAAAACGGCGCAATAAGTGATAGTTTATACGCCCTTATACCGGCGGCGGCCATCGGACGGATTTGACAAAGCGTTATATTGTTGATAATATAAAACGTCTGGAGTCCCCGTGAAGATAGCCGATAAAAAACCAACTGAAGCAAAGGTACCCGACTTTGGGGTCAAGCACAGCACTCGCTCCGGTCGTACGCCGGAGACGGGCATCGTGGTGCGAAGCAAGGTCTGGCTGGAGAAAGACGGCAAACTGCTCATGGGGTGGGGTCGGGTTACTCTCCTGGAGCGTATCGACCGGCTGGGGTCGATTTCGGCAGCGGCAAAATCGATGAAGCTGGCTTACCGTAACGCCTGGCTATGGGTCGAGGCTATGAACCGCCTCTCGCCGAAACCGCTGGTAGAAAAGTCCACCGGAGGTGCCAGGGGAGGCTACACCCGGCTGACAGAGGAGGGGAGGAGAATCGTGAGGGAATATAAAGAGAAGCGCAGCAACGTGCGCCAGATGTTAGAAAAGAAGATTTAAAAAATTTTCAATACCGTCATATTGATGGCAATATATCCGCGCGGAAGAAATAAAAATGCCCTAAATAATTATTAGAAAGGGATTTGTAGATGAAAAGACTGTTATTGCTGTCACTTATCGGACTGATTGTGGTGCCCTTCGTCAGTTCATGTACCGTAGAGGAAAAGGCACCAATCGGGATGGCGGTTGAGTTCATGGACCATGCCGCCTGCGCCTATATCGCCCAGGACAAGGGCTGGTATGAAGACGAGGGGCTGGAGCTAACTTCCTATGAGAGCTACGCCACCGGTATGGCTCTGGCTTCGGCGCTGGCCCGCGGCGATATCGAGGTCGCCTACGTTTGCCTGGTACCCGCTATCAACGCTTACGCCAACGCGGGCGTGCCGATAAAAGTGGTAGCCGGGACACATAAATACGGCTACGGCCTGGTCGTGGATGCAAATAAGGTAAAGAACCTCGAAGACCTGGGAAACCCCGATATACGTTTGGGCTGCGTGAGGGAAGGCGGCGCCGTGGATGTATTCCTGCACAGGATAATCGACCGGTACGGCCTTGACGAAGCAAAGATACTGGACAACCTTCAGCGGATGAATCCGCCCAAGCAGGTGATGGCCATCAAGACGGGACAGCTTGACGCCGCTGTGCTGCCGGAACAGTGGGCAACCATGACGGAAGAATTCGGTTTTACCATGCTGTTAGCGAGCCAGGATGTCTGGCCGGGGATGCAGGGCAGTGTCATGGTGGTCAAGGAAGACCTGATTAACGAACACCCGGAAATGGTGAAAAAGCTCATTAAGGTCTCCCAAAAGGCGACCGACTGGAGTGTCGGGCACCCCGAAGAAGCGGCTGAAATTGTGGCACGGCAGCTGCAGGAGTCCGGCGGTGAAGTGCTGCCGGTAAATGTGGCCGATACCGCCTCCGCCCTGGTTATTACCCCGGAAGTGTTGCTGCGTTCCATGCAGAGGATGGAGTTCACCACCGGCATCGACCCCGAAATGGTACAGGCAATCATAGACTATATCGCCGGGCTGGGATATATAAAGAGCAGCTTCAGCGCGAGTGATATTCTCGATTTGAGGTTCCTTGAGGGTGAGAATTCTTAGAAAATTGAGGCCCGGTTGGGGTCTGCTGCCGGTAGTCGTTTTCCTGGCGCTGTGGGAGCTGGTGGCCAGAATAGATGTGCTGCCGGGGCATTTCCTGCCTCCCTTTTCCGCCGTGGTGGTGGAGTTTTACGACCTTACTACCAGCGGCGTCCTCGGCGAGAACTTCTTAAGCAGCCTGGTCAGGGTCCTGATAGGCTTCTTCGCGGGCTCCGTCGCCGGTATCGCGGTGGGGACCATCATGGGGTGGAAAAAGGTTGTCAACCGGGCCCTCAACCCAATCGTCAGCCTGTTCTATCCTATTCCCACCCTGGGCTGGATACCCCTTCTGATGCTCTGGATAGGCATCAACGAGATGCTGCCGATTACCCTTATATTCATCTGTTCCTTTTTCCCTGTCCTTTATAATACCGTTACCGGCATCAGGAACGTGGACAGCGATTTTATCAAGGCGGCCAGGACGCTGGGGGCATCCGACAGGAGGATTCTGACCACCGTCGTTATGCCGCTGGCACTGCCCAATATCTTTACCGGATTGAGGCTGGAGGCGGGAATGGCATGGCGGGTAATTATCGCCGCCGAGATGGTGGCTATTCCCACAGGCATCGGGGCGTTGCTCATGAAGGCGGAAAGCCTGATTCGCATCGATATCATCATCGTCTGCCTGATTGTGCTGGCCGTCATGTGCCTCGCGTTTGAAAAATTCTTTGAGTACCTGGAAAACCGGCTGACCGCCAGGTGGAGGTAAAGTGCCCTCTATAGAGCTTAAGAATATCTGCAAATACGTCTGCCAGGACGTGAACCTGACGATAAATGATAAGGAATTCATGGTCGTTCTGGGTTCCAATGGGGCCGGTAAGACAACTCTGATTAACATCATCGCCGGACTGGTCGACTATAAGGGGACGGTGCTGTTCGACGGTGTCCAGGTGGATAAATTCCCGGCGAGTCGGCGGGAGGTGGGGTACCTGTTCCAGGGGCTCTTGCTGTTCCCGCACCTGACGGTAGTCGAAAATATCGCTTACGGTTTGAACGCCCGGAAGTGGCCGCAGTCCCGGGTGGAAGCCAGGGTAAACGAACTGCTGGACATGATGAATATCAAACACCTGGCCGCACGGTACCAGAGACAGCTTAGCGGCGGCGAAAAGCAGCGGGTAGCCCTCGCCAGGGCTATCGCCCCGTCGCCGCGAGTGCTGCTGCTGGACGAACCGCTTTCAAGTCTGGATGCCCAGACTGCCAAGTATTTGAGGACGGAGCTGAAGCAGCTGCAGAAGCGATTGGGTATTACGACCGTGTACGTGACGCACGACCTGATGGAGGGTGTGGCGATGGCGGATAGAATGGCCGTAATACAGAACGGACGCGTGGAACAGGTGGCGGAGCCGGAGAAGGTGCTCTTCTATCCCGATAGCGAAAAGGTCGCCGATTTCATCGGGGCGCCGAATATACTGGACTGCGATTACTGCCGCGACCTGGG
>CAYPYL010000129.1:0-3937 GCA_964414605.1 uncultured Dehalococcoidaceae bacterium | reverse complement strand
TTCCCCGGAAAAGCCCCAGGGATATCTCCATGAAAGAATTGCCCCCGATAACCAGGAGGGCGGATTCATCAATAGCCTGCCGGATGGCTTGGAGGTGGTCGGTAGGGTCGCCGGGATTTAGTCCTCGAAACCAGCGGCCGATGCTTTCCTGTTTGGAATCGTGGTCAAGATTCTTGATGGATTTCACGCCAAATTGCTCGTCGAAGGTCTTATCCGGGTGCCGGGCGAGAAAAGTAATTTCCACATCGGGGATGTTTTCCCTAAGTCCCCGGCAGAGGACATCCAGCATGGCGTCATCCCCCTGGTTCTTGACGCCGTAAGTGCTGGCCCCGGCGATAACGATTTTCGTCAATCTGTACCTCGGTAATTGTTATTTAAAACCGGAGTAGGATATGGGTTTGTCGTACAGCTTGATAATTTCAATCCCCTGTGATTCGTGATGTTTTATGCCTTCGTAAATGGCATTCTGGGATACATAGGAGCAGATAATAATAGCATCTATACCTGAACCGGTTATTAGTTTCGGGTGGCGGACTTCATAGCCGTAAATAACTCTATTATGCTTTTGCTGGTCGTTATCAAAGATGCATTTGATATTTAACTGTCCCATTATTTCTTTAAATTTTAATATCTCCTGCGTGAAGAGACCGGCTCCGAAAAGCGCCACGGTTTTTCCTTTGAGATGGCTGGCTACTTTCCGCAATCTCTTTTCTAATTCCTGCGATTTCTCCTGTCTGAATTTATTATATTTATCGATTATCTCTTTCGTCTGTGAGTAGTTGTTGTTGGGGGGAATTACGTAGTCTTTACCCGCCTTGACCTTTCTGGCCAGGACCCTCATGGCGCGATAGGGCAGTTCCAACTCTTCCGAGATAATTTCGAACCCTGTCTTTTCCAGCATCATCCTGAGCGTAGCCGGGGAGGGGTTAATCTGATGCTGGAAGAGGAAGAAGCCTTCCTCGGAGTCGGTAAACGGATTATTGACGTTGGGGACTTCAATCAGCGTTATGCCGTCGTCTTTCAGCTTGTTCCACATTACTTCCAGCGTTTTCATGGGGTAAATGATATGCTCGAAGACATGTCTTATCGTGATCATATCAAAGAAGCTGTCTTTAAAATCAGATTCTTCAAAGGCGCATGTCTGCATGTTCAGTCCGAACGTCTTTTTGCCGTGTTCGGCGCATTTTATGGAGGGCTCGACTCCGTAGCCGTCAAGCCCCTTTTCCTTGAGAAGGCTCAGGAATGTGCCGCTCCCGGCGCCGATATCTAAAGCCCTGGCTCCTCCGTTAAAAGGATGGTGTTTGAAGATATAATCGGCCTGGGCTATTTCATTCTTGCTGGGTGCGGTGCTTTCGGACGTTGTCCGGCAGATATGTTCGTTTATCTCGTTGATTTCTTCTTCGTCCAAGATGGGATTCAGGTACACCAGTCCGCAATTTTTACAGATGACATTGGTAAAATCCCTTTTTATCGTCTTGGTATCCATGACTATGGTGTAGTCCTTGAGTTCATGGATTATCTCGCAGTTGTCAGCACCGCATAAATGGCAGTTAATTCTTTTCATTTTCCGGCGCTGCCCTCCCGTTTTTAAAATAATGCAAGCATTATGATATACGTGTAGATTATCGACTGCGTTAAGTCACGATAGGAGCCGGCTGGCAGATTCACTCACCTGGCCCTTCTTGATTTTTTTAGGCAGCCTGTTAGCGATAAACCTTTCTATCGGGGCATTTTTTCGCCATTCTTGGTACAGTTCTTCCATACCGTGCTCTTGACATGTTTTCCGGACACGTTCATCGCTGAGAATCAGGATAGGGGTGTTGCAACGGAGATACGCTTCAAGCTGGGCCAGCATCTTTTGCTCGCGGCTGAACCCCTTGCTGTCAAAAAATCCGTATTGCGGGAACTGGTCGTAGGGTATCGCCGAGAACCCGGGTAGGAACCCGTCTTCCAAATCGCCCTGCTTGACAAAGTAATCATAGGCGCGGGTCCCACGGTATGGGGCGTACTGGTTCCACTGTACGATACGCGGCGTGGGGATAGAGAGCACCCAGTCCAGCGAACGTTTGTGGGCTTCCGGTGAATCTCCCGGCAGGCCTATTATCATATGCAGCCAGGGCGTAATGCCGGCGTGTTGTATAAGCTCGATAGCGTTGCGGATTGTCTCCAGGGTCTCTCCTTTTGTCATCATTCTGGCAACCTCGGGGTCGGCGGACTCCACACCGATGGACAACTCGTCTATGCCTAATTTTTTCATAAGCTCGATGTACTCTTCGTCAATCTGGTCGGCGCGTACGTTCATGATGTTCAGCCTGCAGGGATAACCTCTCCTCAGGAATTCGTTTATAAAGAACTTGGCGCGGTCCTGGTCGGCGGTGAAGTTATCGTCGATAACGCAGGCCTGGGTGACGCTCGGGTATTTCCGGCTGATTGCGTCCATTTCGTCCCAGAAGTAATCGTCCAGGGGACGTGGCCGCCACCTGGCATGGGTCTTAGTTCCGGAACAGAAGGAGCAGCTGTACTGGCACCCCATTGACGTATAAATGGGATAATCTGTCATACTTTGATAATTCATCATGAAAGTGAAGTCTGGAGTATGTAAAGAGGTAACCGGACTCAGATGAATAATACGGTCTTCGCTCTTAAGAATATCTTCAAATGACCCATCGGCTTCCCCCACGACTACCTTGGACAGGCGCTGGTCTTTTTCCAGGATGTCCCAGTAACCGGTAGTGTGCGGCCCCCCGACCCAGACGGTTATTCCCATCTCGTATGCCTTATCGATTACGGCCTGGGGCGCCGGCATAGCCCATTCCTGTGAAGTTATGGAAACGCCCAGTATATCCGGTCGCTCTTTTTCCAGGAGGCTGATGGCGACATTATCATCTACGGGGTAGTAGTGATGGTCGGCGGCAAATACATCATGGCCAGCGTCTTTTATCTCTCTGGAAAGTATACCCAGTCCAATGTGGGGTAATTCATCCTGAGTCCCATCGTTAACGCCGTGTTTCCAAAGCATTACTTTCATTTAAACGATTCCTAACATGGTTTATTAATTATTATCATATTCCTATAGAAAGCACAACTGCCTTATTTCTATTGCCATAACGAGGAATTCATATATATTACATCATACACAATGGCATAAAAAGTGTCAAATAATTGCCAGCAGGCAATCAACAATTCGTCCGGCACCGCGTCCATCTATGGTTTGCCAGCCTCTTTTTCTCATGTTTTGCCATATTGAGGTATCTTTAATAAACCGGGAAACAGCCTCCTGAATATCAGCGGATTTAATATCGCGGTGGAAGCCAAGTGGCAGATTAACACCCAGTTCCCGGTACTTTTGCAGGTCTTCGCGGTCTGCGGTATAGTTGGATATCAATATGGCAGGGACGCCGACAACGGCGAGTTCGGAAATCGTAATCCCCACCGCAGTAACGGCCAGGTGTGAGTCGGCCATTAGCGTTGAGAGATTGTCCCGGCCCCTGATGAACGTCAGACCGGGCCTATTCTCCTGCTCAAGTTTTTCCAGCCGGGGGTCGGGGGTAAAGGCCGGGCCGATGACCGCCCTGATTTCGACTGGATAAGGTAAGGAGAGGAGTGAATCGACTACCATGAAGGTGAGTTGGCGAGGATCGCTGCCGCCCATTGTCACCAGGATACGGTAGGGTGGCTGGTGTTTCAGCATCCGGCACTTCTCCCTGGCCTCGAGATAGGTCTCATCCACGGGTACGTACTGGGCGCCTCCGTAAACGCTGCCTTTAAAATCTTTCCATTCCAGGTCGTCGCTATAGATGGGTGAGGGGTAAATCACGGTGTCCGCGACCAGCCGGGTGGGGGTGGTATTGTCTAGGAGGACAAGCTTATGTCCGGCTTGTTTAAGGGTTTGCATCAGCGTGGCTATATCTTTCCTGGTATCGAAGACGATAACGGC
>CAYPYL010000128.1:0-3969 GCA_964414605.1 uncultured Dehalococcoidaceae bacterium | reverse complement strand
AGGTAGACCGCTCGGCGTCCTACATGGCGCGGTACATCGCCAAGAACGTGGTGGCCGCCGGGCTTGCCGACCGACTGGAGATACAGATAGCCTATGTCATCGGCAAGGCCCACCCGCTTTCCGTCTCCATCGAGACCTTCGGCACCAATAAGGTGGAGAACCAGGCAATCAAAGACCTGATAAATAATAACTTCGACCTGCGCCCGGGGGCGATAATCCGGGACTTCGACCTGCGCCGTCCCATCTACCGCCAGACCGCCGCCTACGGTCACTTCGGCCGCACCGACCTCGACCTCCCCTGGGAAAAGACGGACAAGGCGGAGATATTAAAGAAAGAGGGGTTGGGGAAGTAGACTCAAGCCGCAGGAGATGCGATGGTGGTAGGGTGGGAATGGATATCATTGGGGGATATGGGCGAAATGAAAACGAATTATAGTATAGCAATCGGAATATTCATAACATGTACCGGTATTGTGGTTTTCATATTGTCATTTTTTATAAATAATTTTGAATTACAGATTGCTTTATCAATAGCTGCGGTTGGCTTAATCGTTTCAGGAATAGCACAGCTAGGACAAGGCCAAGAGAAGAAAGAGGATGAGAAAAAACATCAGGATATAATAACCAAATTGGAAGAAATAAAAGGAGCGCTTGAAAAGAAAGAGGAAGCTAAAGGCTCCGGTGTAGTTATAGCCGATGTTATCGGTGCTGGACTGAAATACTACGCAGAACAAATGACCAAACCGGATAAAGAAGAAAAGAAAGAAGATACTTCGGGATAAGCCGAAGAAGCCCCGAGGGTGGCAGGGTGGGAATAGATATCAACCGGGCTGTGGCGGCGGGGTAAAAGATAGACACGGAGCCTCTAACGGCGTAAAATACTCACAAGTATTATTTATGAGGGAGGCTCATATGACATCCCAGATGTCTGAAGAAGAAATCTACCAGATAGCCAGAAAGAGGGTCGAGGAAAAGAAGGGGTTTTTCATACACCTCGCCGTCTATATCATCGTTAATATCGGGCTGGTATTCTTATGGTGGTGGACCAGTTCGGGTTCGGGCCATCCGTGGTTCGTCTGGACGCTGGGTCCCTGGGGAATAGGCCTGATATTCCACGGGCTGGCTGTCTTTTTGTTCAGTAAAGGGAGCAACTGGGAAAGAAAAGAAATAGAAAAAGAAGCAGAAAGGATAAAGAAGAGCGGCAAATAGGGGGTCAGGCAGATAAAGAAAGAAAATCCTATAAAGTTCGGCACCGATGGCTGGCGGGCCGTTATCGGGGAGGATTTCACCTTCGATAATGTCCGCTACTGCGCCCAGGGCGTGGCCGACTACCTTAAGGAGGCCGGACTGGCCGGGCGCGGACTGGTCATCGGGTTCGATACCCGCTTCGCCTCGGAGGACTTCGCCGCCGCTGCCGCCGAGGTACTGGCCGGCAACGGTATCAGGGTCTACCTCTGCCCCGGAGCCACGCCGACGCCCGTCGTGAGTTACGGCGTGCTGGCAAAAAAGGCCGGCGGCGCCATCATCATTACCGCCAGCCACAACCCGGGTGTCTGGAACGGCTTTAAATATAAGAACGAACACGGCTCCAGCGCCTCCGACGAAATAACGTCGAAGATAGTGGGGCATATCTCGAAGTCCTACGATGCCGGGAAATTCGACCGGATACCCCTGGACGATGCTAAAAAGCAGGGACTGGTGCTGGATACCGACCTCGAACCGGTCTATTTTAAGCAAATTGAAAAGTTGATTGACCTGGAAAGCCTGCGGAAAGCCGGGCTCAAGCTGGTGATCGACCCCATGTACGGCGCCGGGGCCGGCTATCTGGTAAAGGCGCTTGGGGGAGGCGCCAACACTTTCACCGAGATTCACGGCGAGCGTAACCCGCTTTTCCCCGGCATCCGCCCGGAGCCGATTCCCCCCAACCTGGACGGACTTTCCACAGCGGTCATGGAGCAAAAGGCGGACGCCGGCCTGGCAACGGACGGCGATGCCGACCGCATGGGCATCGTCGACGAGAAGGGCAATTTCATCACCCAGCTTCAGGTATTCGCGCTGCTATGCCTTTACCTCCTGGAAGTGCGCGGCGAGCGCGGCGCCATCATCAAAACGCTGACGACCACCAGCATGGCATATCGACTCGGCGAGCTGTATAACGTGCCGGTATACGAAACGGCGGTGGGGTTCAAATACGTGGCGCCTCTGATGATGCGGGAGAACGCTCTCTTCGGCGGGGAGGAAAGCGGGGGATACGGCTTCCGCGGGCACGTCGCCGAGCGAGACGGCATCCTGGCCAATCTCTACTTCCTCGACCTCATGGTGAAGACGGGCAAAAAACCGTCCGAGCTTATCGACTACCTCTACGGCAAGGTGGGTCCGCACCACTACCGGCGTGTTGACATAAAGTTTGATGAAAAGAGACGGAAGGCGATAATCGAGCGTGTTAAAAATTACCGCCCGGAGTCTATTGATAACGTCAGGGTATTAAAAATCGATACTACCGACGGTTTCCGGTTTATCCTGGAGGACAATACATGGCTGCTCATCAGGTTCTCCGGCACCGAGCCGCTGCTGCGCATCTATACGGAGACGGATTCGCCGGAACGCGTCGACAGGCTGCTTAAGATGGGACGTGAGATAGCCGGAGTCTAAAAAGGGGGCGAGTTAAATGAGTAAAATCAATCTCGACGACGTAAAAATATACGAGCAGCAGGACCCGGACGGCATGCTGGAACGCATCAAGGAGCTACCCATGCAGTGCCGGCAGGCGTGGCAGGGCGCTATGGATTTCAAGCTGCCCGCGGACTACGCGAATGTCGATAAAGTAGTCGTCCTGGGCATGGGTGGCTCGGCAATCGGCGGCGACCTCGTCAGGAGCCTGGTGCTGACCGAAGCGAAGATACCAATTATCGTTCACCGCGACTACGGTCTGCCGGCCTTCGTCGATGAAAATACGCTGGTAATCGGTTCCAGCTACTCCGGCAATACGGAGGAAACGCTTTCCGGCTTCGAGCCGGCGCTGAAGACAAAGGCTAAAAAGCTGGCGATGACCACCGGCGGCAAATTGCAGGAGATGGCGGAAGCGAATAATATCCCCGTTTTTAAAATTAATTACAGGGCACAGCCGCGTGCCGCTCTCGGCTTCAGCTTTTTACCAACTCTCGGCGTGTTGCAGAAACTCGGCCTGGTGAAGGATAAATCGCAAGACGTGGAGGAGATGGTAAAGGTGCTTGAATCCCTTTCGGCGCGACTCGACGAAAAATCGCCGCTGTCCGCTAACCCCGCCAAGCAGCTGGCGCAGCGACTTTACGGGTGCCTGCCGGTGGTATACGGTGCCGGAATCGCCGCCGAGGCGGCCCACCGCTGGAAAACTCAAGTTAACGAGAACGGCAAGGCCTGGGGTTTTTACGAGGTATTCCCGGAGCTTAACCACAACGCTACGGTGGGCTATCCCTTCCCTCAAGAGGTGGCGCAGAAAATCCGGGTTATCCTGCTGCGGTCGCCCCTCTTCAACGAACGCGTTAAGCTGCGCTATGACGTCACCTGCGAGCTTCTTAAAAAGGCCGGGGTGGCTTACGAGTTCGTGGACGGCGAGGGAAAGAGCGCCTTGAGCCAGATGATGAGCCTGGTGATAAAGGGCGACTTCACCAGCTACTACTTGGCCATTCTTTACGGCGTCGACCCCTCCCCGGTGGAGGTCATCAGCTACCTCAAGGACCGCCTGGCAAAAGGGTAGGGGAAGAAAAAACTGGAAGCATGGACGAGCCACGCTTCCAGTCCGTAATCCTTCTTTTTTCGTAAAATACTATCTCTTGGTGTACTGCGGCGCCTTGCGGGCCCGCTTGAGGCCGGGCTTCTTGCGCTCTTTGGCACGGGCGTCACGGGTCAGCAGGCCGTTCTGGCGCAGCATCGGCTTATAACTCTCGTCGGCCCTGGCCAGGGCGCGGGAGATGCCGTGAGCGATGGCGC
>CAYPYL010000127.1:0-4077 GCA_964414605.1 uncultured Dehalococcoidaceae bacterium | reverse complement strand
CGCTGCTTCCCAAGACCTGGCACAGCGATATCCAGATAATCACCACCGTGCTCTCCGTCGACCTCGAGAACGACCCGGATATACTATCCGTGCTCGGCGCCTCGGCGTGCCTGGTGCTCTCCGAGATTCCGTTCGGCGGCCCGGTAGGCGCCGTTAACGTCGGCTACATCAACGGGGAACTGGTATTGAACCCCAGAATGGCCGAGCTGGAAGAAAGCCAGCTGGACCTTATCGTCGTCAGCACCAGGGACAAGGTTATTATGGTGGAAGCCGGTGCCAGGGAAGTCTCCGAGGACATCGTCCTCCAGGCGGTTAAAATGGCCCACGAAGCCAATCAGGGCATCATTGAAATCCAGGAACAGCTTCGGAAAGCGTTCGGCCGGACCAAGCTCGCTCTCCCGGAAACGGAAGTGAACGAGGAAGCGGTCAAGGCGGTGGCGGAGGCTGCCGACGATAAGATATCGCAGGCCCTTGATAACGCCGATAAGGCGCAGCGCGAGCAGGCGATGGACGAACTGAAAGCCGGGCTCCTGGAAAAATTCGCTGAAACATACGAGGAGAAGGAAATCCTTGAAGCCTTCGATGTCAGGTATAAATACGTGTTAAGAACGCGCATACTCGATAAACAGCAGCGCATCGGCGGGCGCGGCATTACCGAGATACGTCCCCTTAGCTGTGAAGTGGGGCTGCTGCCGCGCACCCACGGCTCCGGCCTGTTCAACCGGGGAATGACCCAGGTGCTTACCATTACCACCCTGGGCTCTACCCGCAAGGAGCAAATGCTGGATGGCCTGGGGATAGAAGAAAGCAAGCGCTTTATGCACCACTATAACTTCCCCGGCTTCTCCAATGGCGAGGTAAGGCGTGTCGGCTCGACGAGTCGCCGCGAAATAGGGCATGGCGCCTTGGCGGAGAGGGCTTTGCTACCGATACTGCCCAATGACGAGGACTTCCCCTACGCCATAAGACTTGTCTCGGAAGTCTTAAGCTCCAACGGCAGTACCTCCATGGCCAGTGTCTGCGCCGGCAGCCTTTCGCTGATGGACGCGGGCATTCCTGTGAAAAAAGCCGTGGCCGGAATTGCCATGGGGCTCATAACCGGCGACGACGGTAAATTCGTCGTCCTGACCGACCTTGAAGGCCAGGAAGACTTTAACGGCGATATGGACTTTAAAGTAGCCGGCACTCGCGACGGCATCACGGCTATTCAGATGGATACCAAGCTGAACGGCTTGAGCATGGAGATTATCGAGAAAACGCTGGCGCAGGCCAGGGAAGGCAGGCTCGTCATTCTTGATAAGATGGCGCAAACCATCGACGCCAGCCGGCCGGACGTGAGTCCCTACGCGCCCAGGATGACCAAGATACAAATAGACCCCAGTAAAATCGGGGCGGTCATCGGCACCGGCGGCAAGACCATCAGGTCTATCATCGAGGAGACCAAGACGACCATCGATGTTAGTGACGACGGCACCGTGGTAATCGGCTCGCCGGATATGGAAGCCACGCAAAAAGCCATCACCATTATCGAAGGGCTTACCCGCGAGGCGGAAATCGGTGATATCTTTACCGGCAAGGTCTCGCGCATCCTGGACTTCGGTGCCATGGTGGAGATTCTCCCCGGCAAAGACGGACTGGTGCATATCAGCGAGCTGGCGGACTATCGCGTGAACAAGGTTGAAGACGAGGTAAAAATCGGCGATGAAATTACCGTCAAGGTAATCGCTATCGATAACCTGGGCAGGGTAAACCTGTCCCGGCGGGCTGTCTTTGAGGAAGGTACGGAGAAAGCCGCCGCCCGTGAAGGCGCCCGTCAGGAAAGACGCGGCGGCTCCGGCGGTTTTAGAAATAACCGTCCGCGCTATTCCGGCGACCGCCAGCAGAGGCCGAACCGCGGTCCTTCACGCCCTCCCTATCAACGCGGCTAGTATCTTCCCCACTTAAGTGAGGTGTTCTGTCATGGAACGGATTAAGGTAGTAGTATATGGAGCGTCGGGCAGGGTGGGACAGGAAATGGTAAAGGCCGTCTGCAAGGACGCGGAAACGCAGCTGGTCGGCGCCGTAGACGTCAAAATCTCCGGGGAGCGGCTGGCCCTGCCGGACGGCACAGGCGAGGTGCCTTTCTCGGACGACCTGGCCGCCGTCATCGAAAGCTGCCGGCCGGATGTAATCGTCGATTTCAGTATCGCCAGCGCCAGTATGCCGGCGGTACGCACGGCGTCAAAACGCGGCGTTAACATGGTTATCGGCACCACAGGCTTTACCGCCGACGACCTCGATGAGATGAAAAAACTCGCCGAGGCTAACGAAATCGGCATCGTGGTAGCGCCCAATTTCGCCCTCGGTGCTGTCCTGATGATGCACCTGGCCAAGATTGCCGGGAAGTATCTCGACCATGCGGAGATTATTGAGCTCCACCACGACCGCAAGCTGGATGCGCCTTCGGGCACTTCCCAGTCCACCGCCCGTGATATGGCTAAAGCCAGAGGCAAGCCCTTCCTCCCGCCGGCGGTGGTGGGTGAGGACTCACCGGCCCGCGGAAAAGTGGTCGAAGGGATTAATATACACAGCGTCCGCCTCCCCGGATATATGGCCCACCAGGAGGTAATTCTGGGCGGAGACGGGCAGACGTTGAGAATCAGGCACGACCAGATAAGCCGGGAGGCTTTTACACCCGGCGTGCTGCTGGCCGTTAAAGAGGTAGTGAAGCGCAAGGGGTTCGTCTACGGTCTGGACAAATTACTGGATTTATGAGGAATAAAGTGAAGGACTATCATGTAGCTATAGTTGGTGCTACCGGGCTGGTGGGGCACGAATTTATTAAAATTCTGCTCCAGCGTAATTTCCCCATGGCTTCGCTGCGCCTCCTGGCCTCGGACCGCTCGGCGGGCAGGAAACTGCAGGTCGGTAACCGGGAAATAGAGGTCGAGGAGACCACTGCCGATTCTTTCGACGGGGTGGAAATCGCCCTGTTTTCAGCCGGCGCCGACCAGAGCCGGCATTTCTCGCCGATTGCCGCTAAAGCCGGCGTGGTGGTCGTCGATAACAGCTCGGCCTGGAGGATGGATAAAGGGGTACCGCTGGTGGTGCCGGAGGTCAACGTTGACGATATCAAGCTGCACAAGGGCATCATCGCCAACCCCAACTGCTCCACCATTCAGATGGTCGTTGCCTTATATCCCCTGCACAAGGTCAACCCCATCAAGCGCGTCGTGGTTGATACCTATCAGTCGGTTTCCGGTGTCGGCGGTTCTGCGGCGCTGGACGAGTTGAAAACACAGGCCAGGCAGGTGCTGGAAGGCGAGGAAGCCGTTCCCCACGTTTTTCCGCACCAGATAGCCTTTAACGTGCTGCCGGAGATAGACGTCTTCCTGGATAACGGTTACACCAAGGAAGAACTGAAGCTGCTGGAAGAGACCAGAAAGATAATGCACGCCGACGATATGCTCGTATCGGCTACCTGCGTACGCGTGCCGGTACTCGTGGGGCACAGCGAGGCGGTACATATCGAGTTCTCCCGTTCGATGGACGTGGAAGAAGTACATCGGATTCTTTCCCGGGCTCCCGGGGTAAAAGTGCTGGATGATACCGCTATCAGCCTGTATCCGCAGTCATGGTCGGCGGCCGGCACCGACGAGGTATTCGTCGGCCGCATCCGTAAGGACATCTCTAATCCCAACGGCCTCGCCATGTGGATTGTATCCGATAACCTGCGCAAGGGGGCGGCCCTGAATACCATCCAGATTGCCGAAGAGATGATTAAGCGCGATTGGGTAAAGCCGGAAGGAGGCCAGTAATAATGAAGAAGCTGGGAAGGTTCTTAACTGCCATGGTAACCCCGTTCAAGGAAAACGGGGAGGTTGACTACGAGCAGGCGAAGAAACTGGCTCTGGCCCTGCTCGACTCCGGGAGCGACGGACTCGTGGTAGCCGCCACCACCGGGGAAGCCCCGACGCTTTCCTGGGAGGAGGAACTGCGCCTGTTTAAGGAAATTAAGGAGGTGGTGGGAGATAGAGGGACTATTGTCGCCTATACCGGCAGCAACAGCACCACCGAGGCCGTGGAAGCCACCAGGGG
>CAYPYL010000126.1:0-4117 GCA_964414605.1 uncultured Dehalococcoidaceae bacterium | reverse complement strand
CTGGGCTAAAATAATGAAGGAGAGGTTCGGCGCGAAGAACCCGCGCAGCTGCATGTTACGCTTTCACACGCAGACGGCCGGCTGCTCGCTGACCGCCCAGCAGCCCCTGAATAATATCGTCCGCGTTGCCGTCCAGGCGCTGGCGGCCGTGCTCGGCGGCACGCAGTCGCTCCACACCAACTCCTATGACGAGGCTTACGCCACCCCCTCGGAGGATGCCGTCACCACGGCTTTACGCACCCAGCAGGTGCTGGCTTACGAGAGCGGCGTGGCGGACTCGGCAGACCCGCTCGGCGGGTCGTGGATGCTGGAGAAGCTTACCCGGGACATGGTAGCGGCGGCGACGAAATACATCGATAAAATCGATTCTCTCGGCGGGGCGCTGGCAGCCATCGGGAAGGGTTACCCGCAGCGGGAAATACAGGAAAGCTCTTACCGTTACCAGAAGGAAGTGGAGGCGGGCGAAAGGGCCATCGTGGGGGTGAACAAATTCGCCGCCCCGTATGCGAAGATTAAGGGGTTGCTGCGCGTCGACCCCGCCGAAGCCGGGAAGCAGGTCGAGCGCCTGAAAAGGGTAAAAAAAGAACGTGACGCCGCCGAAGTAACGGCGTCCCTGGCGGACCTGAAAGAAGTTGCCCGCGGCACAGAGAACACCATGCCTGCCTTTATCCGGTGCGTGGAGGTCGGCGCCACCGTGGGAGAAATCTGCGACGCCCTCCGCGAGGTGTTCGGTGTGCAGAGGGAGTTTTATATTTTCTAAATCGGCTATCGGGAGAAGAGCTTCAAATGATTAAAAGAGTCCACCATATCGGAATTGCCGTTAATAACCTGAAAGAAAGCGCCGCCCTCTACGAGCGGCTGCTGGGGGTAAAGGCGGATATCGAGGCAGCCCCCTGCCAGAGAGTCACCGAGGCTATTTTTCACGTCGGGGAGGGGGTGGAAATCGACCTGCTGGAGCCGACGGGACCGGAGAGCACCGTGGCTAAATTCCTGGAAAAACGCGGAGAGGGGCTCCATCACATCGCCCTGGAGGTGGACGATATCGATGCGGCTTTAGGGGAAATAGAGGGGAAGGGATTGCGGCTTATCGATAGGGAGGGGAGGGAAGGCGTGGCCGGGAAGATAGCTTTCCTCCACCCTAAGTCTGCCAGTGGGGTGCTCATAGAGCTTATCCAGCCCAGGGGAGAAGGAGAATAACTTTATATTTCTTCGTCATTCTGAAGGAGCGGAGCGACTGAAGAATCTCGGGGCGGCGGTGGAGAATAACAGAAGGGGAACAGCTTTTAGTGAGTCGTAAAAAGATTCGGGTGCTGGTAGCCAAGCCGGGCCTTGACGGTCACGACCGCGGCGCCAAAGTCGTGGCGCGCGCCCTGCGCGACGCCGGCATGGAGGTAATTTACACCGGCATCCGCCAGACGCCGGACATGATTGTACAGACGGCCCTCCAGGAAGACGTGGATGTCGTCGGGTTGAGCTGCCTCTCCGGCGCTCACCTGGAGCTTTTTTCGGAGGTCATGGCAGGGCTTAAACAAAAGGAAATGGAAAACGTTATCGTCGTGGCCGGCGGCATCATCCCCGAGGAAGATATCCCCGCCCTCGAGAAAGCGGGCATTAAAGCCGTCTTCGGGCCGGGGACGCCGACCTCCGATATTGTTGGCGCTATCAAGAAGCTGGCGGAGGAATGACAAAGTAGGTTTATAAACGCCCCCATCCTTAATTATTGGATGGATAATTAAGGGGCTTGACAAAGATGTCGTTCTTTGTTAGATTGGTAACTGTGGAAGCTGGAAGATAACCAGCTTTTTTCTATAACAAAATACAGTTACCTTCCGCATTTCTCTCCGCTTTCTCAAACCTTTTCAAATATTCGCCTCCTTGTCCCAAAAGTACATAAGTCCGCCGGAAGACTAAAAGGATGACCGGAATGGAAATAGAATACGGAATGTCCGTAAAGGATAAAAACGATAAATCCCTCGGCACGGTCGACCATATTGTCATGGATGCATGGTCGGGAGAGCCGCGCAAGTATATGGTGCGCCTGGACGATGATGTCAGTGCCATTTACTTCACGCCGGAAGATGTGGCCGAAGTTACCAAGAAGACCGTCAAACTGAACCTCGCCGCCGAAGAGATAGAACGGACATAGCTAACCGGCCCCTTAAAGTAGTTGAGTATGATTGAGATAGAGTGTCCCAGCTGTATGTCAATCGGTAAAATGTCACTCGTTCAGCAGATATTCGAAGGTCCGTACCGCTGCTGGAAGTGCCGCAGCCTTTTTAAAATAGTCATCGCTAATCAGAGACTGCAGTCCTGCGAGCCGCTTAGTGAAGAGGAATTTGAAAAGTGGCGTGAAGAGCAGGAAGCTCTGAAGGAACGATCGGACGACTGATTGCGGTGCGGATTATCCTGTATATCCGCCTTTATGGCATAACCCCCGCCGCTCTGTTCCGGCCTCAACTTTTTCTCCCGTTTGTATTAGCCTAGGTAGAAATACCTAATTCAGGGTGCCTCTCCTGCGAATATAACGTACGTTCTGCCGGCCAATATTTCAGTGTTTACTATCATCGTGAATAAGCATCAAAACGGAAGCCGCTTTATACGCCGGGGTGGTAAGCTGATAGTGGAAGGAAAAAGAAGGAGGTGACCAAGATGCAGATTGAGATGATTGTAGCGCTGGTGATAGCCATCCCCGTAATACTCTTCCCGGCGGCATTCGTCTGGTACCTCAATATCGGTGGTATTTTCCAGGCGGTCCGTCAGGCCAGAATGAAGAGAGTCGCCGCCAGAAAAGCTATCTGAAAGAGGCCGGCAAAGTCCGTAAAAAGGAGGTAAGCCGCTGAAATCACCCAGGAGTGAAATCAGAGACTCAAGCTAAGGCTGGATATTCCGAAAAGGATATCCGGCCTTGCTTTTTATCCCTTGATACATTAAGGGATATTATTTTATAGACATACCTCCCGTTACCGTCTATAATCTCACTAGATATGAGTTCTCAAACCGGCCTGCACCGTCTCTTCACGCGTGTGGAGATAGAGTCCGCCGTCAAGCGGCTGGCTTCTGAAATTACCGCCGACTACCGTGATAAAAACCCCCTGATAATCGGTATTCTCAAGGGGTCTTTTATTTTCTTAGCCGACCTTGTCCGTAGGCTGGATTTCCCGATTGAGTTAGAGTTTATCCGTCTGTCCAGTTACGGCAGCAGCCGGCAGACTTCAGGCAGGGTGAAAGTGGTGCAGGGCATTAGGACAGAGGTAAAAGGGAGGCACGTGCTGGTGGCGGAGGATATCGTGGATACCGGCATAACCGTGGCTTATCTGCTGGACTACCTCAAGAAGAAGAAAGCGGTTTCCCTCCGACTCTGCGCCCTGACCGATAAACCGTCCCGACGGCGCGTGCCGGTAACGATTGATTATCTGGGGCTGACCGTGCCGGATAAGTTCCTGGTCGGCTACGGGCTGGACTGCGACGAGAAGTACCGGAATCTGCCTGATATCTGTTATCTGGAGGAGTAAACGGTGGCGGAGAAGGAATCGTCTAAAAAGATGTTCGAGGCATATCTGGAGGAGGCTGAAAAGGCGTCATTCTCCGGGTGGAACTTCGACTACATTATCAGAACGGGCAGGGTAATAGAAGCTCCGGTAAAATGGAACTACTACAACGTGGTGCTTCCCTGGCTCAAGGAAGCGGAGACCATGCTGGATATGGGGACGGGTGGGGGTGAAATGCTGTCCCGGTTTCAGCCGCTGCCACCTACTACTTATGCTACAGAACAATACAAGCCCAACGTATCGGTCGCCAGGGAAAGGCTGGAGCCGCTCGGCGTAAAGGTCTTTGAAATCGAAGAAGAAAAGGAGCCACCCTATAACCGGGACCTGCCGTTCGAGGATAACTTTTTCGACCTTGTTATCAACCGGCACGAGGCTTACTACCCCACGGAACTGAAACGCATCCTCAAGCCCGGTGGGCATTTCATCACCCAGCAGGTCGCCAACGCCAACTTACTCAACCTGATGCAGTTCTTCCTGAATAAGCCCCCAAAGTTCGGTAACTGGAACTTGACGTCCGCCGTCGATGAACTTACGTCTTCCGGATTTGAAATCGTCGAACAGCAGGAAGA
>CAYPYL010000125.1:0-4142 GCA_964414605.1 uncultured Dehalococcoidaceae bacterium | reverse complement strand
AACTCGATTACCCCGTACATGACGCCGTGGTCGGTGATAGCCAGGCTGTCCATGCCGAGCTCTTTTGCCCTGGCTACCAGTTGATGGATGCGGCACATCCCGTCGAGCAGACTGTATTCGGTGTGAACGTGAAGGTGGGTAAACATATTACTTCCGGAGCCGATTTTAAATAATTATAACACAGCGCCAAAACTGGAGAAACCGCGGTTGAAGTGGGATGTAAACTAATTTATTCAAGTTGCGGTAAAACGGCGGGGCAAAGTATAATTAGCTATCGGTCTCATCATACAGAGAGGCCTCATCCATTCTTTCAGAGCCATTTGCGAAAGCCGTGGAAGACTCGCAGGATTAACCCCGATTGATTGGAAATAATTTTACGGGAATAGAGTATCGATGCCGCCGGAAGCCGTAGCCGGAAGAACCGGCAGAATGTTTTACGGATGGTTCGCG
This sequence comes from uncultured Dehalococcoidaceae bacterium, assembly GCA_964414605.1. Classification (GTDB taxonomy): domain Bacteria; phylum Chloroflexota; class Dehalococcoidia; order Dehalococcoidales; family RBG-16-60-22; genus JAFGPF01. The sequence goes on along the minus strand of CAYPYL010000125.1, from coordinate 3,692 downwards.
CTAGCCGGCGTGGCACTTGTTATATTCGTCACCGGCGGGGTCTTCGTTAATTCTTTCGGTGTTTTGTTGCCCGTGATAACCGCTGAATTCGGCTGGAGCCGGGCTGTCGTGGCGGGAGCGCTGGCTTCCGGCATCGTCGCCTTCGGTCTGCCGAGTCCTCTTTACGGCATCTTGGTGGCCAGACTTGGGCCCAGGTTCACTACCATATTGGGGAATCTGCTGGCCGGCCTGGGGATAGCCGCGGTATCTCTGGTACAGGAAGTCTGGCACCTTTACGCGCTGTATATCCTCATCGGGTTGGGAGGCGGATTCGGGGGATATATATCATCCACTACAGTTGCCAACAACTGGTTTATTAAGAAGCGTTCCCTGGCACTGGGTATCTTCGTTGCCTGTGGGGGATTAGGCGGTTTTGTTTTTCCACCATTGGCCACGTCGCTCATCGCCGCCGTAGGCTGGCGGATGGCCTGGCTGACGCTGGCAGGGATAATCATGGTGCTGGCGGTGGTGCTTGGCGGGGTAGTCCTGGTAAGAAACAAGCCCGAGGACATGGGGCAGACGCCGGACGGTATGCCGGCTGATGCCTACACGGAAATAGAGGCTATGGAATCCAGAGAGGAGGCCGGTGAGAAAGCCGGCGCCTGGAATATAAAACAGGTGATGAAGAGGCCTACGGTCTGGCTGATAGGGGGTTTTTCTGCCGCCAACACCTTTACCATGGGGACGATGATATCCCACCAGATAGCCTATCTCCAGGATATCAATTTCAGTGCGATGACCGCCGCCACGACCATGAGCTTTATGTCCATTTTCAATATTGCCGGCAGCCTTATCTTCGGGGCGTTGGCCATGAAGCTGAAGGTTAGATATCTGGCCTGCGCGTTTTTCGCCGCCCAGCTTATGGGGCTGGTAATTTTATTATCGTCCAGGGAGCTGGGGCTGATTTTCGTATACGCGGCTTTCCAGGGAATGAGTAACGGCGCCCTGACGGCGGCCATGCCGACATTCGTGGGTGCGTATTATCCACGCCACCGCTATTCACAGGTTTTGGGCGTGGTACTTCCGTTTCAGGTATCCTCCAACGCTATCGCCACCATCGTTGCCGGGGCGATTTACGATGCCACGTTAAGTTATACCCCCGCCTTTATAACCGCCGCAGTATTAAGCCTGGCGGGACTTATCTTAGTCTTTTTTGCCCGCAGACCGAAGCAAGTGTAGCAGTCCTGATTATCCGTAATTCCCCGGCGAGTGCGTTTTACGCTTTATTGATGTAAAATCTATTAACGGTGATACTGTCATGAGGACTTTTGCCCAGTGGCTCTTTATATTGTGCATGCCCGTGTTGCTGCTGACGGCGAGTTTGACCGCGGCCGCCAACAGCGCCGGACTTTACCGTTACGGCTTCGATAAGTACGATATTACCCGCGTAACGGGACTGGATAAGTCCGAGCTTAACAAGGTCGCCGAAGGCCTTATCGCCTACTGGAACTCCGGTGACGAGTATATCAGCCTTACCGTTACCAGAAACGGTGAGTCGTTCGAGCTTTTCAACGAGCGGGAGGCAGGCCATCTCAAGGACGTTAAGGGACTGTTCCGACTGTGTTATTACGTCCTCTCCGGCACGCTTATTTACGCTTTGGCTTACTTCAGCACTGTCTTTTTCTGGCTTAAGGACCGGCGGCGGCTTGCCTTCGGGCTGGTCGGCGGAGGGGGGCTGACGCTGGTACTGATGCTGGTGCTGGGACTATTTATCGCCATCGACTTCGACCGGTTCTTTTTGCAGTTTCACCTGTTGAGTTTCGCCAACGACCTCTGGATGCTGGACCCGGCCACGGACTACCTTATCATGCTTTTCCCGCAAGGTTTCTGGTTTGATGCGGCGCTGTTCTGTGCCCTGGCTACGGTCGCGGGGGCTTTAGTACTCGGCGGGATAGGGTGGTGGCGACTAAGAAAGTCCGGGATGTCAGTATCTCCCTGAACTGGCTCCGGTGGTAATCTTGATGTCGCAGCTGGCGGCCTGGCTACAGCCGTCTCCCTCGCAGTAAATCTCGAATTCCCAGGTCTCGTCAGGCCCCAGGTTCATAACGCTGTCGCTGGCGCTGCTGATGAAGTTCTTGCGGGAATCATAGAATTCCGCCGTAACTTCAGCCAGTTCAGCCACGAAACGGCTGGTATTTTTCACCGTTATTCTAGTAACTACTGCGCCGGTATCATCTCTGCCCATTTCCTTGTTTAGGATGGTAAGCGTGGCCTGGGGGGCAGGCCCCGACCCCATGCAGGATGACGCCGCCGGGAGCAGCACGGAGATGAGTACCATGATTAAGATAAGCCGTTTAGTCATCGGGGGACGTCCCTGACGTTTTGCTTTTATAGAAGATACCGAAAACGAGCAGTACGATGCCGGCCCCCAGGACCGCGAGACTGTATATCAGCATAACGCCGAGGACGTCACTGTACGCCGATGTCAGCGTCGGCTGGATAAATTCGGGAATATCCGGTATCAGCCCGGACAGACTCAAGCTCCTGGCGTAGAGAATCGCCGCCGTCTCCAGGATGCCGAAAACGAGCAGGTCTATGGCAAGCGCGATGGAGGCCTTGCTGACGTTCCAGTTGACGAGGAAAATGCCCGCGGCGAGCAGTACCATGAAGACGATAAACCAGTAGTATCCCACATTGAAGTAATGGATATATTCCCTGGCCGTAAGCAGCGTATCCATTATCTCCGGCGAGATGCTATCCTCGTCGTAAATTATCACATTCGGTATCTCCGCGACGAACTCATCGTAGTACTCGTCGTAATACGGCTTGATAAGGACTTCCAGGAGACCGCTGACCTCCGGCATCAGCCCTTCGTCCGTAATCTGTTCGTCGATTTCTTCCACGTACTCATCGAGGAATTCCAGCAGCAGTTCACTGGACGGCCCGGCGATTTCCGCAGGCAGGTATTCGTCCGGTATCACCCGGGTATATTCTTCCAGATTATCCGCAAGGTAGTCCTTTAACTCGTTCCTGATAATTTCGGGGAGCCAGGCGGTTATCTGGTCGTTCATGGCTTCCCAGAGGCTTTCCTTCAAGTTTTCTTTAAGCTCTTCCAGACGGATGGTTATTTTCAGGGTATCGCTCTCGCTTAGCAGATAGTCGTACCCGGTGTAGATGGCGTCGTGGAACTGCTCCTTCAGCCAGGGTTCCTGGTCGTCGATGACGTCGTACACGGCTTCCTCGAGGAATTCCGCGTCTGCCGGTATCATGCTGACGATGTTATCTTCAGCGAAATCCCGGGCCAGTTCGGATAAATCAACTTTCTCTACCTGCTTATAAACGAAGTCTGGATTAAGCAGGGTGTTTTGAATCAGAAATGCCACGCCAAAGACGGTAAGGGAAAGGAAAAGGAGCACACCCAATATAAAGGTCGCCAGACCCCTGATGACGTTCAAGTATTCAGGCCTCCTATCGAAAGGCAATCAAAGCTAAAGGGAATATACGTGGTATTTTATCATATCAGGCCGGGAATTACACCTGTTTGAGTACGGTGGTTATTGACTGTAAAGCTGGTATTTAGTAGAATTACATTAGTCGTGGGCGGTTAGCTCAGTTGGTTAGAGCGCCGCGTTGACATCGCGGAGGTCAGTGGTTCAAGTCCTCTACCGCCCACCACGTCAGCAGTTCACATAATGTTGGAGGCCAGGGGCAGG
>CAYPYL010000124.1:0-4159 GCA_964414605.1 uncultured Dehalococcoidaceae bacterium | reverse complement strand
TCCAGTTGTTAAGGTACAAAATGTCCCGCTAGGGGACGTTATAAATAATAGCACAACCGATTTCTAATTGTCAATAATTTCTACTGCTATTCTTCCGCCTTCTTCTTACCGGCCGACTGCCCTTGAGACATAGCCTCGGCAAGTCCCAGCACGTTAACCAGCTTCGACTGGTCCGACATGATAAGCTTGGTGTTTTCCTCAAGAGAAGCCTGCGTTACCTGGAGCTGTTTCAGTATTTGGGCGTTGCCGATGAAATATTTATCCGCTGCTGTGGATACCGTCTCGACGGCTTTCGCCTCGCCCTCTGCCCGCAGGATAGCCGCCTGCCGGTCGCCCTCGGCCACCAGGATGGCATTCTGCTTATCGCCTTCCGCCTCCAGAATCTGCTTCTGACGGTAGGCCTCCGCCTCCAGGATGATGGCCCGCTTCTCTCTCTCCGCCTTCATCTGCTTGCTCATGGCGTCGGTAATATCGTGCGGCGGCTCAATTTCCTTCACCTCCACCCTGGTAACCTTGACTCCCCATTTATCGGTAGCTTCGTCCAGCGTTGTCCTCAAGGCGGAATTGATACGTTCTCTCGAGGCCAGGGTTTCATCAAGGGCCATGTCACCGACCAGGTTTCTAAGATTCGTCTGTGCCAGCTTGCTTACGGCCACGTAGAAATTAGCGACCTCGTACCTTACGGCTTTGGCATCCGTTACGTAATAATACACAACGGCATCTACGGTTACGCCGACATTGTCCTTGGTGATGACCGCTTGTGGCTCCACATCCAGCACCGTCTCTCTCATGTCCACCCTGGCCACCAGCGAGTCCATGAACGGGATAATAAACCGGAGTCCCGGTTCAAGTGTCTCCTTGTAGCGGCCAAACCTTTCGATAAGGCCTTTCTGCGCCTGGTGGATGATGGTAATCGACTTTGCCAGTGTGATGATGAATAGTATAACCAGTATTACAATTACAACGATAAGCCCTACGCTCATATTATTTACCCCCTTCTTTCTTTTTTACGGTTAATGTAGCGCCGCTGACGCCGGTGATGGTTACCTGCTCGCCTTCTTTAATGCTTTCCTCCGCTCTCCCCCGCCACTCTTCGTATCCCACCTTTACCAGTCCGCCATTGCCCTGGTCGATGTCCTTCAGGACGATGCCGGTCTTCCCGATAATGGTATCGATGTTGGTTTTTGCTTCTTTCGTGGCTATTCTCCGGTGTATGTATCTGCGGCCTACGACCACGTAAATCACGCAGATAATGCCGGTAACAATGGCCGTCCAGACCCAGGACTGCATGGCCAGCGAGATAAGACCGCCCAGGACGAAAGCCGTGCCGATAAATACGAGGTCAAGGCCGGTATCGATACCCACCAGGAGTTCCAGGATAATCAGCACCAGTCCGGCAGCTATGAATATCAGCCAGGCCCAGGAATCAAAGAACAAGACTTCTACAATCCCGTTTTCCATAGTCTTTCCCTTCCTCTGTCACGATACTTTCTTAACATTGCACGCCATTGTAATTAGAAAACAATACACTTGTCAATTATTTTTACTTCAATAATTTTTATACTTTTTATGAGTTTGTTTACGAAATGTTTATGCCGTTCGCACCGCTGTTTATTATCTTTTCACATCCTCCGTTCTATACTGGAGAGTCGGTGAGTACTGGATAAACGCAGCTTGCCGAACAGTCATATCTATATATCTGGGGGATTTGAAGACTTATGCTGGGCATGACGACAACGAGCGACCCCGGAAAGACCGGCGTCCGTGATATCGCCGAAGCCCTGGGTGGAGGGATCCACGAGGGTTCGCTGGTGCTGCTGGAAGGCGAATCCAAGACCGGCAAGAGCGTGCTGTGCCAGCATATAGCCTATGGCGTGCTGCATTCCAAGGGAAGCCCGGTTGCCTATTATTCCACGGACTATAATTCCGAGACTCTCGTCGCTCAGATGGAGTCCATGTCTCTGGATACCCGTCACGACCTGGTGACCGACCGTTTAAGAATTTACAAAATGGGGGCGAAAAACGTTTTAAGGGACGCCGAGAAGTCTCTGCAGATTATCCTCGATCACATCGTGGAGCTACCGGAACGGTTTAAGCTGGTTATCGTCGACTCTCCATCGCCGTTTTTATCCCTGGTAAGTCGGGTTATCAAAATGGACTTTTTACAGGCGTGCAAGGAACTATGCGAGCAGGAAAGGACGGTTACCCTGGCCCTGGATACTCACGTTTTCGAGAGCAAGACGCTGCTGCGCGCCTACGCCATGAGTGATTATTACCTGCGGCTGCGTTCTCATGACGTGATGCTGGACACCGGCCAGTACGATACTCGCGTCATCAAGGCCCTGGAAGTGACCAAGCTGGCCGGTGCGGAGCGGTTCGGCCAGGAAGGCATAAAGTTCGAGATAAAACCCAACATGGGTATTCAGCTTCTACCCTTCGTTCAGATTAAGATTTAACCTCTGCCGGATTGCCCTGTACCATCGCTGAAGGCAAGTATCCCAGGAATTATAAGGTTTGCAATCGGAATTATCATGAGAATACCCAGCCAGGCTTGCTGGTTCCGCCTTTTGGCGATATCCACCCAGAACCAGATGGTAACGATGATGTCCAGCAGCGGCACGAAGAGAATGGCCAGCATCCACCAGCCTGAATGCCCGGCAACCTTGCAGAGAAGGTAAAGATTCAATATCGGTATAAAAGCGAACCAGCCGTTGGGTGTTCCCGTCTTGCTGGCGATGACCATCAAACATACCGCCAGCCACACGTAAGGAACGAGCCATATCCATAACAATGACCCGAACATAATCACCTCCCACGGTCCGAACATCGCTGGCCTCCTCTATCGTAAATAATTAGTTTAGTGTCCAGTATATTCGGTTTCACGGTTTGGCGTCAATCGTCTCTAGCCCCGCCTCATTTTCGGTGGGCTTTGCCCTAAAAGTATCGTTTCTAATGTTACCCGGAGCGGAGCGAAGGGTCTCGTTCTCACGAAAGGATGAGATTCTTCAGTCGCTCCGCTCCTTCAGAATGACATTTGGGGCAAAGCTTATTCGGTGCAAAGGCTCGGATGTGCTATTATTTCTATGATGATGAGTGCCGAGATATATAACTCCGAGGAAATCAGTCGCGGACTGAATACATCCGTTATCGGGCAGAGGGTTGTTTACTATCCACGTCTGCCTTCCACCATGGAAGCAGCCCGGGAGGAGGCCATCGGGGGGGCTGCCGAAGGGACTGTCATCATTAGTGGGGAGCAGACCGAAGGCCGCGGCAGGCAGCGGCGCGCCTGGCTTTCGCCGGTGGGTAACATAGCCTTATCCATCGTACTCTATCCGAATATTGCCGTTCTGCCTTACCTGGTCATGATCGCCTCCCTGGCGGTAACCCGCAGTATCGATGCGGTCACAAACCTAAAAGCGCAGATAAAGTGGCCCAACGATATCCTCATCGGCGGGAAAAAAGTAAGCGGGATTCTCATCGAGAACGAGGTCAAGGGGAGCAGGGTCGTCTATTCAATAGTCGGCATCGGCATCAACGTCGACCTAAAGGCCTACGATGTCGCTGAAATTTCTACCACGGCCACCAGCCTGAAAGACGAACTGTATATTGACGTACTGCGGGCGAGCCTGGTCAGGAGCCTGCTTACGGAGTTCGAACGATTGTACCTGCTCCTGCCGGAGGGCGAATCTATTTATACAGCCTGGTGTGAGAAACTGGTAACGCTGGGAAAAAGAGTAGTGGTGAAGTCTGGTCGTGATACTATTGATGGTACCGCCGAGTCCGTCGATGAGACCGGCGCTTTAACTCTCCGGCTTGAGGACGGCAGCCTGGTTAAGGTTGTAGCCGGGGATGTGACCTTAAGACACGGTTAGCTCTTGGCATCACGTAAAAAGCTGGGAGGGGGCATCAGCCCCCTCCCATTACTTCACTGATTCGTTTTTACTTCTTGTCGTCGGATGGTTTGCCACCGAAAGCTTTAAACATCTCTATCGGTATGGGGAAGATGATAGTGCTGTTCTTCTCGCTGGCAATCTCCGTGAGTGTCGAGAGGTAGCGTAATTGTATAGTCGCCGGCTCCCGGCCGATGACATGGGCCGCCTGCGACAGCTTCTCGGATGCCTGTAACTCACCCTCGGCGTGGATGATTTTCGCCCGCCGT
>CAYPYL010000123.1:0-4245 GCA_964414605.1 uncultured Dehalococcoidaceae bacterium | reverse complement strand
TCTTCATGAGCTTCTGCATCTGGGCGAACTGGTTGAGGAGCTGATTGACATCGTGAGTCCTGGTGCCGCTGCCATTGGCAATACGCCTACGGCGGCTGCCCCCGATGATGGACGGGTTTTGCCTCTCCTGCGGCGTCATCGAGAGGACGATTGCCTCCACCTTCTTGAGCTGCTCTTCCTGGGCGCCGTCAGGCAGCCGATTGGCTATCTTCGACATGCCCGGCAGCATATCGGCAAGCTGGGCTATCGGTCCCATTTTCTTGAGGGCTTTAAGCTGCTCCAGGAAGTCCTCCAGGTTGAAACTGGCCGTCTTGACCTTCTTCTGGAGCTCCAGCGCCTTCTTTTCGTCGAGGGTCTTCTCCGCCTTCTCGATAAAAGTAAGGACATCCCCCATACCCAGGATGCGGGAGGCCAGTCTGTCGGGGTGGTACTGCTCGAAGGCGTCCGCTTTCTCACCGATGCCGATGAACTTGATGGGCACGCCACTCACCCAGCGTATGGAAAGCGCCGCCCCGCCCCGCGCGTCCCCGTCCATCTTGGTCAGTACCAGACCCGTTACGTCCACGCGCTTGTGGAACTCCTCCGCCACCCGTACCGCGTCCTGACCGGTCATGGCATCCACAACGAGCAGGACTTCATGGGGCTTTAATACCTTTTTAACCTGCTCCAGCTCCGCCATCATCTCATCGTCGATGTGGAGTCGGCCCGCCGTATCGACAATTACACAGGTAGCCGCTATCTTTTTCGCCTCGGACATGGCGTGAGCGCAGATAGCCTTACTGGAAAATTTAGGGTCCTCGGCATGAACCGGCACGTCGATCTGCCCGCCCAGCGTGACAAGTTGCTCTATGGCGGCGGGCCGGCGGTTATCCGCGGCCACCAGCAGCGGTTTTTGACCGTTGTGTTTCAGGTGGAGCGCCAGCTTGGCGGCGGTGGTTGTCTTGCCGCTCCCCTGCAATCCCACCATCATAATCACCGTAGGTGGCTGGGGGGGGTGCTTTAAAAGGCTCCCCTCACCGTCACCAAGGGTGGCGATGATTTCTTCGTTGACGATTTTTATCATCTGTTGGGCGGGCGTAAGGCTCTCCATGACCTCTTTGCCGATAGAGCGCTCCTTGACGCGGGTGGTGAAGTCCTTGACTACCTTGAAATTGACGTCCGCCTCCAGCAAAGCCAGCCGGACCTGCCGCAGGGCTTCGTCGATATCCTTTTCCGTGAGTTTGCCGCGGTTGCCCAGCAGGCGGAAGACATTGCCGAGCTTTTCACTAAGGACTTCAAACATGACAGGTATATTTTAAGGTGAGGAGGGGAGGGGGGTCAAGTAGGAGTACTTTACTTTCACCCGTAAAAGTACTGATGGTCAACTATAGGTGGAAACCACCAGCCGATTTGATGGTGGGGTATTTCCAGAATAAGGGTTGGCAGTATTCAAAAAATACCCGCCAGCGAATATCATCAGAAGTAAGTAAAAAGGGGATGGATTAGCGCCCCATTCTGTGACTGATAAAGGAGAAAAAATGCTCTGCGTCGTCCGGCCTAAAGCGTGTAAGAGATGCGGTGGGGACCTTTCACTGGAGTGCGATATATACGGCGTTTATATACAATGTATCCAGTGCGGCGCCACCTGGAATCGTCAAGATATAACCCTGCCGAAATTACAGAATGCCGTGAAGGCAATTAAGGCCAGTCCGGTAGCGACTAACCGGCACTAGAGCTAACCTCCGCGGAGACGGTGTTCTCCAGGGAGGCTCTCCATATTTCATTGAGTCCGTCCATATCGAATCCGTATACCTTTTCCAGGGCTGCGTCATGGCCGCTCCCGTTTCTAAAGGTATTAAGCAGTTCAAACATCTTTTCCCGTCCGTAATTATCGATGAGGTATTTTACCAGCTCATAGCTCTCGGCGTAAGCCAGCAGGGACTCATCAGCATAGGCGGAGAACGGACTTGCCAGGCTGCGTACCGAGATAAGCGAGCCATTGTTCCGTGCCTCTTTAAGGGCATTGGTGAAAACAAGCTGCAGGTCGCCTTCGGAGGTCATGGCCAGACCCTCATCGAGCCAGGTGGGTAAATCGTTGTAAGGGTTAAAGGTGACCTGATGCACCACCAGATGGGTAAGCTCGTGGGCAATCACCCGCTTGCCCCATTCGACGTCTAATAAATTAGGCTCGATTCCGATGGCGATGATGCCGTAGCGGGTGAAAGCAACACCGCCCGTCCACTCCTGGGGGAAAATCATGGACCCCTGAAGGTCGGTGGAATTGGCGTAGATGTAAAACTTAACCGGTTTTTCCAGCATGGCGCCGGTATTTTCCGCCAGGCGCGAAAGCGCCACCAGCGCCGCGTCCACGAGGTCTGCCGCGAATTCCTCTTCACCGCGGTACCAGTAAAGCGTAACATCGCCGCTGGTGATTTGACGCCAGTCATAACGGTTATCGTTTATTTCAATGCTGGCGGTTTCCGTTTTGATTTTATTCCCGGAAGAATCAGTCACCTGCCACCAGTAATCAACGCTCGACCCCGGCGGCAGGCCACCCGTTTTTCTCATGTCCCAGACCCACTGGGCGGTAACGGACGACGCGGGGGTGAACCAGAGATAAGACTCGCTGTATATGTTGACATGTTCCATCCGGGGAATCATATAGCACAGGCGGATATCCGTAACGGGGGAATCGCTTTCGGCGGATATGTTGAAGACAATTCTCATGGGGAAGTCCACCTCCGCCGAGCTGTGCGTTACGGTCGGGCCATCGCCGGCGAGTACCGCGCCGGGGGAGAAAATTCCCGCCAGCAGGAGGACAAGTATTAACGCTAGAGCTGTCTTCTTAATCATTCTTCCCTTCCTATAGAGTCGCGCAGGTAGGCGTTGATAAAATCATCAAGGTCGCCGTCCAGCACGGCTTCGGTATTGCTCGTCTCGTAATCGGTACGATGGTCCTTGACCATGTGGTAGGGGTGCAGGACGTAACTCCTTATCTGGTTGCCCCAGCCCGCCTCGATTCTCTTCCCCTTGAGCCTGGACTTCTCCTCTTCCCGCTTTTCCAGTTCCTGCTCCAGGAGCCGCGCCCGCAGAATCTTGAGGGCGAACTCCTTGTTCATATGCTGGGAACGCTCGCTCTGGCAGGTCACCACGAGACCGGACGGCAGGTGGGTGACCCGCACGGCGCTGCTCGTTTTCTGCATGTGCTGCCCGCCGGGGCCGCTGGAGCGGAACGTGTCAATCTTGATATCCTCGGGGTCGATATGAAGGTCGATATCTTCCTCGGCCTCCGGCATGACCTCGACGAGGACGAAGGAGGTATGGCGGGCATGGTCGGCATCGAACGGCGAGAGGCGCACCAGGCGGTGGACGCCGTGTTCCGACTTCAAATAGCCGAAGGCATATTCCCCGTTTACCGAGATAAACGTGCTTTTGACCCCCGCCTCGTCTCCCGGCGAAGTATCGAGCACCTCCGTCTGGAAGCTGCGCCGCTCTGCCCAGCGCAGGTACATGCGCATCAGCATTTCCGCCCAGTCCTGCGACTCGGTACCGCCGGCCCCGGCATGAATGGCCAGGATGGCATTGCGGGCGTCGTATTCTCCTCCCAGGGATAGCTTGAACTCCAGTTCGTCCAGTTGAGAACCGACCTCGTCCAGCTCTCTTTCTATTTCCGCCTGGAGGGATTCGTCTTCCCCGGATATCGCCATGAGTTCGGCGATATCGGTAAGTTTCTTTTGAAGTCCCCGCCACTCCTGCACCACCCGGTTTTTCCCCGCCAGGAGGCGCATAACGCCCTGGGCGCGCGTCTGGTCGACCCAGAAATCGGACTTGGAAGACTGCTTTTCCAGGGCGGTGATCTCTTTTTCCTTACCAGCTATGTCAAAGATGCTCCAGGGCCAGGGAGACTCTGGCCTGTAAATCTTTGAGCTTATTCTCCAGTTCCTGCATGTTTCCTCGCTCTATTATATCAGGTTTCTTACTTTCGTTTTCAAATGACCGCCGGCGGCCTGGTGGGCTAGTCTCGTCGGCTCCGGCAGTCGGTAGCCCCGGCAGCACTCCAGCACCCGGCGAATTGCTGACGGTAAGTCGATTTTATAGCCGATGGATACGTATACCGGCTTGATGCCGGTACGGGTGCGCACCACCGCCCCGATGACCTCACCGTCATCCTGGAGTTCGGCATAGCTGCCGGCCCTGTCGTCCGGTTCTTCGTGGCGACCGCAAAGCCTCGACTTGGCGCAGCCGATAGTGGGTCTATCCAGGAAA
>CAYPYL010000122.1:0-4251 GCA_964414605.1 uncultured Dehalococcoidaceae bacterium | reverse complement strand
ACGTCAATATCCTTATCATAAATATTAATGCCATCAAGCTCAACCCTGCCTTCGACCTTAACGCCGGTGATAAGGTCGTTCATGCGATTAAAAAGGCGCAGGAAGGTTGACTTGCCGCAGCCCGAAGGCCCGATGACTGCCGTTATAGCGTTCTCTCGGATATCCAATGTAATATCCCGAAGAGCCTGAAATGACCCGTAATATAGACTAAGATTTCTGGTGCTTATTCTTATTTCGCTGCTGATAGTTGCCTTTTTATCCGGTAACTCTACTTTAACATTCATGTGCTATACCTCCGTTTACGGGCGCGCAATCGGATAATAGTGGCAAGAACATTGAACGAAAGCACGACCACCAGTAAGACAAGGGCGACGCCCCAGATTGTGGCCTTCGGCATTCCCGGGATGTGAGCGGCGACGGTATAAAGGTGATACGGGAGTGCCATAAACTGGTCGAAAGGAGACTGCGGCAACGCCGGCAGGAAAAAGGCAGCCCCCACGACGAGTATCGGTGCCGTTTCACCGGCGGCACGGCTCATCGCCAGGACCGCCCCGGTGATGATGCCCGGCATGGCCTGGGGCAGGACGATACGCCTGATTGTCTGCCACTTCGTAGCTCCTACGGCCAGGCTACCTTCGCGATACTCCCTGGGGACAGCCAGTATTGCTTCCCGGGATGTCGTAACGGTCATGGCCAGAGCCTGGCAGGCTAAAGTCAGGCTGGCCGAAAGCAGGGACATACCGAAGTGAAATGCGAGCACGAATATTCCCAGCCCGAAAAGACCGTAGACAATGCTGGGCACTCCAGCCAGATTCACGATAGCCATATTGACAGTTCGCGTAAACCAGTTATTGCGGGCGTACTCGCTTAGGTAAACCCCCGCCAGCACGCCCAATGGCAAAGCAACGATAATCGTCCCTAGCATCAGGTAGAATGTTCCCAGTATGGCCGGGAAGATGCCGCCCGCCTTGCCGGCCTGTGTCGGCGGCTGTGTCAGGAAGTCCCAGCTGATGGCACCACCGCCGTTGGCAATTATCTGAAGGATGATAATGATAACCGGCGCGACGACGATGGCTGTCGCTACCACCAGTAGACCGAAAGCGACCTGCTGTGACATTTGCCGCGATGATATTTTCGCTTTCATTTTTATCTAGAGAACTTCCTTTTCTGGCGCTCCAGCACCCGGTCGGCAATCAGGTTAACCGCCAGGGTCAGGATAAATAAAATCAGGCCGATAGCGAAAAGTGCCTGGTATTGCAGACCGCCGCGCACCGCGTTACCGATACCCGAGGCAATGGCCGCCGTCATGGGCATCATGGGGTCGGTAGGAGAAGCCGGCACCGCCAGCGCTCCGCCGGCTACAATCAGCACTGTCATCGTCTCGCCGATAGCTCTACCCACCCCCAGCATCACCGCCGCCGTAATACCGGAGAGAGCCCCCGGAATACAGACATACCGGATAGTCTCCCACTTGTTGGCGCCCAGGGCATAAGATGCCTGCCGGAACTCATCGGGAACGGCGCGCAGGGCATCCTCGGAAACGCTGATAATTATCGGCAGGCTCATAAAAGCCAGCATAATCCCGGCGGTAAGGCCGGCGAGACCGGTATCCAGGTTGAAGGCACTCTGCACCAGCGGCGAGAGCAGCATCAGCCCGATAAAGCCCATCACCACGGATGGTATACCCGCCAGTAACTCTATAACTGGTTTGACTGTCTCCCTGACGCTGTTGGGTGCTACTTCGGAAAGATAAGCGGCGCAGGCCACACCAATCGGCACTGAAATCGCCGTGGCAATAACGGTGACCCATAGTGTCGCCACAAAGAAGGGCATGATTCCGAACGTAGGTGGCTCCGAGACGGGATACCATTTCGTGCCGAAGAAGAACTCCCAGGGTGGGGTATGCAGGAAAATAGGCATGCCTTCTTTAATCAGCAGGCCAATGATGCCTAATAGCACAACGATGGCCAGTAGTCCCGCCAGGAAAATCCAGCCCTCGATGAACTTTTCGCCCAAACGCCACCGCCGCCCCAGCCCAATAGCTGTTGCGATAGCTGCTTCAGCACTGTTATCCTTTTTCTTCTGCCTCATTATCCGGTTTTTCTATATTACTCTTACTTCAGCGGCACGTAGCCAACTTCGGCAACTTCAGCCTGTCCTTCGGCAGACAAACAGTAATCAATAAAGGCCTTGATAACCCCGTCTGGAGCGCCGTTTGTGTAGTAGAGCAATGGCCGGGCGATGGGATAAGTACCATCCAGGGCGGTAGCTATACTTGGTAAAACACCGGGGTCGTCAGCCGTTTTCTTGACTGCCAGCGGTTTTATCTCGTCGGTAACGTAGCCCAGGCCGGGATAGAAGATAGCGTTGGGATTTCTGGCAACCTCGGAGACACCTTCTTCAGTCGAGGGTAGGAACAGCACTTTCGAGCCGTATTCGAGACTTTTATCCTCCGTGGCCAGTCCTTTCATCTGGACCACGTGCTCCTTGAAGAAAACGTGGGTTCCGGAGTTCGTATCACGTGAAAGGACGACAATCGAGTTGTCATTACCTCCGACTTCCCTCCAGTTGGTTATCTTGCCGGTATAGATAGCGGATAGCTGGGCAATCGTCAGTTCCGAGACAGGGTTGGCGGGATTCACCACCACCGAAAGGGCATCGGTGGCTACCTGAATCTCGTAGGGTTCCACGCCGTTGGCGTTAGCCTGCTCGATCTCTTTTTGTTTTATCGCTCGTGAGGCCTGGCAGATATCGGTGGTGCCGTTAATCAGGGAGGCAATGCCCGCCCCGGAGCCGGGCCCGCTTACCCCGATGCTGACTTTAGGGTTCACTTTCATGAACTCTTCCGCCCAGACGGTGGACAGCGGCGTTACCGTGTTGGAGCCGATAATCTTGACGGAACCGGAGAGTTCCGAATCCTCACCCGGCGCAGGGGTGGTCGGTGCTGCTTCACCGCAGCCGCTTATAGCTGTAGTGACTGCAATCAATACGAGTAAGGGTAATATGAACCATCTTATTATCTTTTTAATATACAATTCTTCCTCCTGTTGCATTTCATTTTTATTAAAAATATAGCCTCAAACCTGCTTCCATTCACCCTACTATCAGTCTAGAGGATGAACTTTAAAGACGGTTTAAGGCTTTGTTAAATTTTTGTTAAATCTTGATAGGGTTTACGGAAGTACTATTTCAATGGCAGGTCGAAACTGAAGGTTGAGCCTTTCCCCTCCTTGCTCTGTACCCGGATATTCCCTCCGTGGGCTTCGATGACGTGCTTGGCAATGGCTAATCCCATCCCGGTGCCACCGCCGGAACGAGCTCTATCTGCTTTATAAAAGCGTTCAAAAACATGAGATAAATCTCCCCTGGAAATACCGATTCCGGTATCGGTTATTAGTATAGTCGCCGAGTTATCACCGCGGCGGCTGGCCATAGTGATGGTGCCGCCGGGAGGCGTGAACTTGATGGCATTATGAGTGAGGTTTATTATTACCTGCCTTATCCTCTCGCTGTCAGCCCGGACAGGCGGCAGGTCGGCGTCAAGTTCTTTCTTAATGAAAAGCTGCTGTCTTTCTACTTGAGGGCTCATCTGCCCGATAATCTCTTCAATTAACAGGTTGAGATTTATCGGCTCTAACTTGAGTTCAGACTTCCCCGTCTCAATGCGGGTAAGCTCGGTAAGTTCCGCCACCATCTGCGTCAGGCGGTCAACCTCACCGGCAATCCTGCTAAGAAAGTCTCTGGCTGCTTCTCCGTCATTAACAGCGCCGTCCTGAAGTGTTTCCACCATCGCTTTGATACTGGCCAGCGGCGTCCTGAACTCATGTGAGATATTACCGATCAGCTCACGCCTCGTTGTTTGCAGGTTTCTGATATCGGTCAAATCCTGAAACAGAATCAGGCATCCTCCCGGCTTGTGGCTGGTGATGGGAACAGCGATAGCCCGGAGAAACCTGTTGGCTGTGCCGGACTCATACTGGGCATCCTGCACTTCAGCCGTTTGAAGACACCGCTTTAATAACTCATCTGCCTCGTAGTCCCGCACGGCTTCAATCAAGGGCTTGTTTACCGCATCTCTAATTTTAAAAAGTTTCTTTGCCGCTTTATTCGTCAGTGAAATATTCCCTTCATTATCGGTCATGATAACGCCGTCAGCCATGTTATCAAGGATAGTCTCCAGCCTTGCCTTGTCTCCGGAAATTGTATCTACCAGTACTTTCAGTTTTGACGACATTTCATTAAAACTGCGGG
>CAYPYL010000121.1:0-4305 GCA_964414605.1 uncultured Dehalococcoidaceae bacterium | reverse complement strand
AAGTGGCGCCTACCAGGTTTTCCGCTCCGGGCATGATAAAGGAATGGTCGCCCGGGCCCATCTCGGGTCCGTAGCTCAATACCTGCGGGCCGGAACCGGCAACTATCCTCAAAATACCGCCGTACTCTTCAGGCCCGGTCGGTTCTGGTGCGGGAGCGGGCGCTGGCTCCGGTGCGGGAGCAGGCGCTGGTTCGGGAGCGGGCGCAGGCGCGGGCGCCGGCGCAGGAGCCGGTTCGGGCTCGGGTTCGGCGCAACTGCCGATGAGCATACCGCTGATGATAATGATTGCTAATGCCAGGAATAAATATCCTTTTTTCATTATCTGATTTTGCCTCCTTTTCTTAAAAATTCCTCCTTCATATTCTCACGGAGCACCGGTAATTCTCTTCCGGGTGATACGCTTTGTCCAGGTTAATTACCCGATTCTCCGATTACATTGGTTTAAGAGTGGTCTATCGTTTGTGCATTTTAGAAGTACTCCTGAGATAAGTTACAATACAAGCGACCGATATTGTATCGTTACTTCATCTTATACGGCAGATCCTCTCTATGTATATGGACTCGATTATTTTTTTTTATCAGGTTAAAATTACCCGTTACTCATGTATGATTTTAATATACAGAATCTGTACGGGGCTAATTATATATACTCACCTTTGATGATGTCAAGTTTTTTCAAGCTACTTTATCCTGTTTTACGGCTGTAAAAACGCACCGGTTTCATATAGTGAAATTGTTACACCAACTGCGCCCATAAGTCAAATGCTACCTGGCTGGCAGTCCGGATATAGCTGAATCAGGGGGTTTTTATGACCGCGGGTTTCAGCCGGAGAGTCGCTGTGTCCTCTTCAGTACGAAGGCTACCAGTCCCAGCAGGACGATATCCAGGCCGATGAGTGCGAAAACGTTGACGGCTATCTCCGGCCAGCCGCCGCCGAGCTGGCTGATATCCACTATCGGCTGGATGATATAGTAAGTGGGGAAGATATTTCCCACCCAGGAAGGAATTTCCGGGAACATATAGATGAATACGGGTGCGAAGAGCACTATCCCGGCCGTCTTCCAGACGGTAAAAAGAGAGGTAATGTCTTTTAATAACACCCCGAGTATCACGCCTACCTCGACAGCCATTATCCCGCCCAGCGCCAGCACCATTACCAGCAGCAGGGGATGATTGCCGAAAGCCTGATTAATCACCAGTATCAGGACACCCATGAACAGGCTTATGATGAGGCCGACCAGTCCCTTGGCGCTGAAAATTTCGGCGATGCTGGCCGGTGTTACGACCAGCGCTTCGAGCGTCCTCTTGATTTTTTCATTGATTATCGAGGTTGCCGGCAGCATCAGTCCTCCCAGAAACACGGCTACGAGGACGATAACCGGCAGCAGCCGGTCGCTCCAGGGGATACTCACCTCGTCGCCCAGCGTGATAGCTTCTATATTAACCGGAGATTCCTGTCCGGTCATCTCCCTGATGAGGTTGGTTATCGTAACGGCGATTACGGTGCGGTCTTTGGCCAGGCTTTCCCCCCAGACATACGCTTCCATTTCCGTCTTTTCTCCGCCGGCAACGGTGCTGTCAAAATCCGCGGGAAGCGTGATGCCGACATCGGCGGCGCCGCTCTCGACCGCCTGCCTGATATCCGGGGCGTTGTTATATTCCTTAAGGTTCAGCGTATCGAGTTCCTGAATCATGGATACCAGCCGCGAGCTGCCTTCGTCCAGGACTCCCAGCGTGGGTTTGCCGGTAAACAGCGTGCCGAATATCAGGCTTATCAGCAGCGAGATGACAATCGGGGCGACGATGGAAAAAATGAAGATATAACCTTTTGAACCGTACAGGAGTTCTTTCCCCAGTATTATGACCACTCGCTTTAAACTCATCCGACCCTCCTCCTCAAAACGGATATCCCCGTCCACGTGATAACCAGGCAGTATGCCAGGAGAACCAGCAGATTGAGCCAGATATCGCCCCATCCGGAGCTGAAGTTAGCCACCCGGTGTACAGTATCCACCAGGTAGTAAGTCGGGAGTATCTTTACCCAGTTCGTAATCGCCCCGGGGAACAGGATGCTGAATGAGGGCACCAGCAGGATGAAGAAGGCGGGGATAGTCCAGGCCAGCAGCGATAGAAAGTCCTTGCTCACGGAGGATATCAGGAAAGCGACCCCCGTGACCAGCACCGCTCCCAGCAGCAGGGCAATCAATATTATCAGCGGCCCCCCGCTGAAGCCGCCGACCAGCAGCATGAACAGTACCGCCTGTCCGAAGGCAAGCCCGGTGCCGGTGATGCCTTTAGCGATGAACAGGTCTGTAACGGATGTCGGTGTCACCAGCAGGGCGTATATGGTGCCGTGCTCCACCTCTTCGGACAGGAGACTGGCCAGCCCCATCATTTCCACCATGAGAATCATGACGGCAAGGAGCGGCCTCAACCTGTCCCGCGGCGGTATCGGCTCGCCCGTCACATCCGGCCCCAGGATTTCCTCGGTCACCTCGATGTTTAATGCCTGCCCCGCCTGCTGGTAAGCGAGTTCTCTGATAATCAGGGAGACGGTATCTTTCATCTCCAGCGGCACGTCGGGCGTAAAGTAGACACTGATGGTGGGTTTTTGCTGGGAAGCCAGGCTTTCCATGATATCGGCCGGCAGCGATACTCCGGCAACGTAATCGCCCTCGATGACGCCTTCTTTGAGGGCATCCTCGGACTCCACCGTTACGAGTTCCAGGCCTTCTTCCTGTATCTCTGCAAATACCGGCAGGGCTACCGGGGCGTAAAGCCCTAATTCAAGGTCTTCATTGACCGTGCCCGGCATAACAAGATAGACGACGATATAGAAAATGAAGCCGATTATCGTAACAATCGCAAAGAATTTTTTCCTGAAGAAAAGAGAAAAGTCTTTAGCAATAAGGATGGAGATGATACGCCAGTTCACTATACAAGTCCCCGTCCGGTAAGGCTGATGAAGATATCTTCCAGGGTGGCTTCTTCACTGTGGATGGTGATTACTTTTTCCTGTGTAAACAGCTTCTGTACGGCCTCGGGAGTTTCCGGCGTGTCCAGGTTGATTTCGCGGTCCTCCAGTACGCCGTCATCCCCCGCCACTTTCGCCTTGAGCGCCCGCCTGCCGTGCTGCTGCTTAAGCTGGTGGGGGGTATCCAGTGCCACTATTTTACCCTGGTTCATAAAAGCCACCCGGTCGGAGAGTTTATCGGCTTCCAGCATATCGTGAGTGGTAAGGAACACAGTGGCGCCCCGCTCACGCTCCTCCAGGATGATGTTTCTTATCTTCTCGGACGAGGTGGGGTCGAGTCCGGCGGTGGGTTCGTCGAGGAAAAGGAGTTTGGGCTTGTTGAGTATGGCCCTGGCCACCATGAGGCGCTGCTTCATTCCCTTGGAGTATGTCTCCACCTTGTCTTTGCCCCTCCCCTCCAGGCCGACCCGTTCCAGCAGGGCATTCCCGTCGAAAGCACGGATACCGAAGAGGCGGGCGAAAAGGTTGAGGTTTTCCAGGGCGCTCATCTGCTCGTAAAGGTTCGTCGATTCAAAGCAGACGCCGATTTCCCCCTGCACCTTCTCCGGGTTGGCGGTGATATCCATGTCGAGCAGCCGGGCCTTTCCGCCTTTTGGCTTAAGCTGCCCGGTCAGCATCTTAAAGGTCGTCGTCTTGCCGGCGCCGTTCGGACCGAGGAAACCCAGGATTTCTCTTTCGGCCACTATGAAGCTGATATGGTCTACGGCTGTTAGTTCGCCGTACCGGTAGGTCAACTCCTCGGCTACAATAGCGTCTCGCGCCATATCATCTCCTTTCCATGAGGCGAATGACTCACGTTGCCTGGTAAGTTGTGCCAGGCTTTATTTATCATCAAAACGTTATATACATTTGTATACATGTTAGCATCATCATTATGGTTTTGTCTTGCCTGTTTTCCTGCCGGACTGTTTATTGACCGTTTCCTATTATGTTATAATGTGTGCTCGGGACGTTAAAATCATGACAGGCACGAGACACAAAGCCAGGACCATTGCCCTGCAGGCGCTGTATGAGGTCGACTCTGTTGCGCGCCGGCCGGAGGCGATACTGGAGCGCGTTCTACCGGAATCGGACCTGTCCGAGGAAAACAGCGCCTTCGTCCGCGAGCTGGTAGAAGGCACTCTCCGCCACCGGGACGATATCGACGGCAAGATTCATAAGTTCGCCCCCGCCTGGCCGGTGGAACAGATAGCGATGGTCGACCGTAATATTCTTAGACTTGCAATCTTTGAGATTTTATTTGATAATAAAGTACCGGTTAAAGTAGCCG
>CAYPYL010000120.1:0-4313 GCA_964414605.1 uncultured Dehalococcoidaceae bacterium | reverse complement strand
AAAGGAAAATAACGGAGAATAAATACAGCCCCGTCATGATATAGTACACTATGTCAAAGTCCCAGGCGGCGATAATGAACCCCGTGGCCGCCGGGGAGACAATCCGGAAAACGTTCATCCCCATGTTGTTCAGCGATATCGCGTTCATCAGGTCTTCCGGGCTGACGATTTCCGGCACCATGGAGGCGCGCGACGGCATCATGATACCCATGACGATACCCTGAAGGACGCTGGAAACAATCAGGACCCACCATGAGCCGGGCACGTCCTTGCTTAGATAGTTCATCGACAGGGCTATAGCGACACCGAGGGAAATCACCGCCGAGAGCGCCTGACTCCAGATAAGTATCTTCCTCTTCTCGACGCGGTCGGCCAGGGCGCCGCCGTAAAGCGAAAGAACAAGCATGGGAACAGCCCCGGCCAGAGCCATCAGCCCCAGGATAGACCCGGAGCCGGTAATGCGGTAAATAAGCAGGGTGCGGGTCACCATCTGCATCTGCATGGGGGCCCAGTGGCCTACCAGGGA
Source organism: uncultured Dehalococcoidaceae bacterium (assembly GCA_964414605.1). Lineage (GTDB taxonomy): Bacteria > Chloroflexota > Dehalococcoidia > Dehalococcoidales > RBG-16-60-22 > JAFGPF01. The sequence goes on along the minus strand of CAYPYL010000120.1, from coordinate 3,787 downwards.
GTAATAGTAGAGGCGGAATAGAGGATTTCTAAAGGAACTGAAGACCCTCCTGCCATACCCCGAAATGCCTCCCCCCGTTCCCGCAGGGCGACCGGCCGTCTCCAGGCTTTTATCACGAAATTCGTCCAGATTATTACTCAATTACTAAATCCAATACCTTCCGCGCAAATCAAAAATAGGAGGAACACCATTTAAAATGATAAATAATTGAACTCTCCGGAGGGTGCTTGTTTAATTTTACATCGCCCCACTCTTTCAGGCAAGAAAATGACTGAAATAGGATTACCTTATATTGACTTAAATCATGGGCGCTGATAACATTATGACGAGGGTTGATGATGGCAGATAATCAGAATATTCCGAGGTTAGCGCTGTTTCCGCAGACGGCCGTAGTCGATGATAGGGGCCACCTGGTAATCGGCGGGTGCGATTGCGTGGCGCTGGCCTGGGAGCACGGCACGCCCCTGTACGTCTTCGACGAAACGGACCTGCGGAGCCGGTGCGCCGGGTTCAAGGCGGAGTTCAACCAGCGCTACCCGGACACCACCGTGTGCTATTCCGCCAAGGCCTTCACCGCCAGGGCCATGCTGCAACTGGTTAAAGAGGAGGGGCTGGACCTCGACGTGGTATCGGGCGGGGAGCTGGGAATCGCCCGCTCGGTAGACTTCCCCATGGAGAGGATTCACTTCCCCGGCAATAACAAGTCGGCGGAAGAGCTGGAAGCAGCCGTCCAATACGGCATCGGGCATATCGTCGTGGACAACCTCCACGAACTCGACATGCTAATAAAAATCGCCGGCAAGAGGACGGTTGATATTCTGCTGCGCCTGTCGCCGGGGATAGACGCCCACACGCATGAGTATACTACCACCGGCATCGTGGACTCCAAGTTCGGCCTTACCAGGTCGACCTGGGACGAAGCGGTTGCCAGGGCGCTGGCCGCACCCAATCTGAATGTCGACGGACTGCACTTCCATATCGGCTCGGGAATATTCGAGACGGAGCCGTACGAGAAGTCAATCGACGTCACACTAGAGTACGCGGCGGCGATAAAGCATAAGCATAATTACGAAATACGGGTATTGAGCATCGGCGGGGGATTCGGCGTACCGTACACGCCGGACGATAGGCCACCCGCCGTCTCCACCTGGGCAGAAGTGATAGTCGGTAAAATCAAGAGAAGGTGCCGCGAACTGAAGCTGTCACCGCCGAAACTCATCATCGAGCCGGGCCGGGCGATTACAGCCCTGGCCGGGGTGGCGCTGTACCGGGTGGGAGTGATAAAGGATATACCGGGCATACGGCGCTATGTCTGCGTTGACGGGGGAATGGGCGATAATATCCGCCAGCCGATGTACGGCGCCCGTCAGGAAGCGCTGCTGGCCAACAAAGCTGCGGAAAAGGATACCGGCAAGGTAACCATTGCCGGCAAGTACTGCGAATCGGGCGATATCCTGATTAAGGAAGTCAGCCTGCCGGCCGTAGCCGCGGACGATATTCTGGCGGTAGCCGGCAGCGGCGCCTACTGCGTGTCCCTCCAGAGCAACTATAACTCATCCTGCCGTCCGGCCATAGTCTTCGTCAGGGACGGCAAGGCACGCCTCGTCCGGCGCCGGGAAAGCCTTCAAGACCTTACCCGGAACGACCTTATATAACGGGGATACTTTTAATGTGGCAGGTAATCGGACAGACCAGGGCGGTCTCTCTGTTACAACATAGTCTGGAGTCGGGTACGCTGGCCCACGCCTACCTGTTCGTAGGGCCGGAGCATATCGGCAAGATGACGCTGGCGGTAAACCTGGCGCAGGCCCTTAACTGCGAGGCCGCCGAACGCCCCTGCCTGGAGTGTCCCTCCTGCCGCAAAATAGCCGCGGGCGGCCATGCCGACGTACAGATTATCGGGCTGACCCGTAACGATGACGAGGCGGAAGCCAAGCTGATTCACATCGAGCAGATAGAAGGCGTACAACATGATGCTAACTTACCCCCATTCGAAGGTAAGCATAAGGTATTTATCATTAATCCTGCAGAATTACTTTCGCTCCCGGCGGCCAACCGCCTGCTGAAGACCCTGGAAGAGCCTCCCGGTAAAGTGAGTTTCATACTGCTGACGGTGAACGACAGGTTGCTGCCGACCACCATCGTTTCCCGCTGCCAGCGACTGGAACTACCGCCGCTTTCAGTAAACGCGGCGGCCGCAGCCCTGGCGGATACCCTTGATATCGAGCCGGAAAGGGCCAGGCTCCTCGCCGGGCTCTCCCACGGCTGCCCGGGATGGGCTATCACGGCGAACCAGAACGATACCCTGCTGCAAGAACGCAGCAAGGAACTGGACCGGCAGCTGGAAATCATTAACGCCGACTATGAGGAACGCTTCGTCCACGCAGCGCAGCTGGCCGCCCGGTTCAGCCAGAACCGCGGTGCGGTCTATCACGTGCTGGACCTGTGGCTGGACTACTGGCGCGACCTCATGTTGGTTAAACTGGGCTGCTATGATATGATTACTAATGTAGACCGTAAAGACGAACTGGTCGGGCTGGCGGAGGATTACCGGCTTGAGCAGATAAAGTCTTTCATAGATTCGATAGGGTCGGCCGCGTTACAGCTAAAGCAGAACGTCAACACGCGGCTGGCGCTGGAGGTATTGATGCTGGATATACCGCTAAAGAAAGAAGGCGGCGTGAGATATGGCTAATATCGTTGGAATACGTTTCAAAAGGGCCGGCAAGGTATACTACTTCGACGCCGGTGAAATTGAGCTGGAAGCCGGCGACCACGCCATTGTGAAGACAAGCCGCGGTACGGAACTGGGATATGTGGTTATCGCCCCCGGGCAGGTACTGGCCAGCGATGCGGATGAAAACCTTAGTCCGGTGGTGCGCAAAGCGGAACCGGAGGATATCGAAAAATCCACGGAGCTTAACGCGAAGGCGCAGGAAGCCCTGATAGAGTGCGGCAAGATGATAGGGGAACTGGAACTGCCCATGAAACTGCTTTCCGCCGAGTATAATCTCGATGGCAACCGTCTGACCTTTCTCTTCAGCGCGGAGGAGCGCGTGGACTTCCGCGAGCTGGTGCGTCGTCTCACCGGCAAACTCAAGGTAAGAGTTGAACTGCGCCAGGTGGGAAGCCGGGACGAGGCTAAATTACTGGGCAGCTTCGGGCGGTGCGGTCGTCCCCTGTGCTGCACGTCCTTCCTGACCGAGTTCACGCCGGTCTCCATCAAGATGGCCAAGGAGCAGGACCTGCCCCTTAATCCCATGAAAATATCCGGGGCGTGCGGTCGCCTGATGTGCTGCCTTGCCTACGAAGGGGAACAGTACCGGCTGATGAAGGAGAAAATGCCCAGGGCGGGGCAACGCGTTTCCACCCGTATGGGCGAGGCCACGGTGATAGGCAACAATCCGCTGAAGGAAACGGTAACAGTCGAGATGGACAGCGAGGCCACCGTTGAGCTGCCGCTCGCCGATGTTTCTTATTGATTGATAGTTATCGCGGCAGGTACTTACGCCATTCGTCCCGCTTGTTCAGGTAATGATAGGGGACGATATAGAAGGGGCTTCCGGTGGGGGGACCGGGCTGGCGGATAAGCTTCATATTGGCTTCCCTGGGAGTCCGGCCCGCTTTCTTGCGATTACAATCGACACAGGCGCTGACGACATTTTCCCAGGTATGCTGGCCGCCGCGGTAACGTGGTATAACGTGGTCCAGCGTGAGATGCCGGCTCTGCTCGCCGCAGTACTGGCAGGTATAACGGTCGCGATTGAATATCTCGTAGCGGGTCATC
>CAYPYL010000119.1:0-4335 GCA_964414605.1 uncultured Dehalococcoidaceae bacterium | reverse complement strand
AGTATGTCCATGAGTCTGTCGTACAGGAACGGCTCGCCGCCGGTAAAATGAAAGCTGGGTGACATTTTCATTTTATAGTCCGTCACCCAGCTTTCCAGCGTATCGATAACGCTGTCAATCGCGTGAATAATCTCGTTAAAATTCATTGTCGGCACTGAAACGTCTTGATAACAGTGCCGACAATGTAGATTACACTGCTCGGTTAGATGCCATTGTACGAAGAAATCGTATACTGTACCCTGCATTGACCGGATTAAGTTGCCTTACTGCCCAACGGGCAGTTTACTTGTTCTTTCAGCTCTTTCAAGCGAGGCAACTCCGGGAAATTCCCCGGCTCTTCTCCAATGCAACCTTGAGTTTCAGGAAGAACTTTGCCTCTTTGTCTTTCATGGCACATCACCTCCCTGATTTTGATGTGTAAATATTAGTATTTTATTTCAATTATGTCAAATAATATAAGTTATTTCTTTGGGTGAATTAACTTTCTTTTATAGTTATTCGTATCGGCAAAGCGATCTCTGTCATCAGGGTCACCCCTGTTATAATAAGGATAATCCGTGATGGCCTGTGACATCATTATGTGTATCTCAAAACAAGAGAGGTGAATAGTTATCAATGTCTGCATTGACAGAAGTTAAGGAAGGTATATGTTATATGTGTACCATGGCCTGCCCCACCCGGGTTCACGTTAAGAACAGCAAGGCTATCAAAATCGATATCGTTAATCACAAAGCATCCCACTGCCCCCGCTGGTAATGGCTTATACGCACTCGGAGTTCCGCAACGTTCCTCCCCTGCGCCGGATGATGCCGGAGCCTCTGGTGGACATTCACCCCACCGACGCCGCTCCCCGCGGCATCAAGACGGGCAATGTCGTTACCATAAGCTCGCCGCCTGGCAATATCTTTAGAAAAACTTTATGAAATCTTTATGAAACTTTACGCAACTTTAGGCGTTTCTTCACGCTACAGGGGTATCCTTAAATAGGGATAACTCTCAATGGAATTGGGTGTTAACCCTTACTTTTTATTAGCGTTACAGGCTTTTCAGGTATGCGCAAATCGGTTGCTTATATTTACAGGATTGCCATCAGGCTGATACCGCTTGCCATGATAATCGTATTTATCATCGGCACTATCGGGCCTGTTCCCGCCGTGGCCGACCCCGGCTGGTACGATACCGACTGGCAATACCGCAAGAAGATCACCATAAATTCCGCCAATGTCAGCGGCAGCTCCAACCTGATTCATTTCCCGGTGCTCATCAGCGTTGTCGATAGCGACCTTATCGGCAAGACTATGAGCAACGCTTATGACATCATCTTCACGGCGGGCGACGAGGTTACCCGGCTTTCCCACGAGGTTGAGAGCTACGATAATTCCACCGGTAATCTGACCGCGTGGGTAAGGATACCCAGTCTTTCACACACGACCGATACCGAAATCTACATGTATTACGATAATAACGGGGTCGGCAACTCGGAAAACGTTACCGATGTCTGGAACAACGACTTCCAGATGGTGCAGCACCTTGCAGAGACCTCGGGCACCCATTACGACTCCACCCAATACAACAACGATGGAACAGCGAACATCACAACTCCCGGCACACAAAATGCTGCGGGTAAGGTAGATGGAGCCGATAAATTCGACGGAACCAACGACTTTATACAAATACCCGATAGCAGCAGCCTGGATACCGGCGGAAATATTACAATTGAGGCATGGATTAAGCATACGAACATGGCCAATGTCGAGCACATCCTGTCCCACCATAGTGCCGGCAGCAGGACCGGCTATTTACTTAATCAATTTACCAATGATAAATTCAGAGTCCAGCTTGGCGACGGCGGAGGCGTCTGGCCTGCCATATCGGCGGAATCAACCAGTGCCTACACCGACCCCAATGCATGGTATTATGTCGTCTTCACTTCGGATGGAACCAACTGGCAGTTTTACGTTAACGGTACAGCCGATGGCTCCGGCGCCACCGTGAGTATCGCCCCGACCGCCAACGCTTTTTGGATAGGCGACGATGTAAATGCGCCCGGCACCAGGTACTGGGAAGGCAACATCGACGAAGTGCGTATCTCTTCAATCGCCAGGAACGCCGACTGGATTAAGACCAGCTATAACAACCAGAGCAGCCCTGCCACCTTCCTCTCCTTCGATTCCGAGGAAGGCGCTCCTTCAACCCCTTCGGTCACCACCAGTCCCGCCTCTCTGGTCGAGGAAGACACCGCCACGCTTAACGGCGCCATCACCTCCACCGGGGGCGAGAACGCCGACACAAGGGGTTTCCAGTGGGATACGGACGCGTCGGGACCTCCCTACTCGTCCAACTGGACCCAGGCGGGCTCCTTCGGCACGGGGGCTTTTACGGACAACCTTACCGGACTCACCAAGGGCGAGCTTTATTACTACCGGGCGATAGCTCATAATTCGGCGGGCTGGGACTACGGCGGCGAGCAGACCTTCCTGACCAAGCCGGACGAGCCCACCGGCCTGACGGCCGTCAGTCACGGGACCAGCTGGGTATATCTGACCTGGACGAACGGCGCCGGCTTTGACAGCACGACGATACGCTACGATGCGAGCGGCTACCCAGGAAGCCCGACATCGGGAAGCCCCGGCTATTTCGGCTCCGGCACTTCCGTCAACGTCACCGGCCTCAATCCCAATCAGACCTACTACTTCCGCGCCTGGTCTTACGCCACCGAGGGCGGACTCGAACAGTGGTCTGACCTTTACAGTTCGGACTATGCAAAAACGGATAGCGGCGCGCCCGTAGTTATCGGCGGCAAGGTCCTCACCGTAAATAAAGCCATGGTACTGGCGCCGTGGGTTTTGATAGGGATAGCATTCATCATCGTTGTAGTCCGCATCATCCAGCACGTCAAGAAAAGGCCTTCGGTACGCCCTCGGCGTAAGGACACATTATAACATTAAACGCTGGCCTTTATTTTCCCCAGGATTTATACTTATATATATCTATTCCTTGTCCAATCGCTCTTTAGGCAGGTTGCAGTATGTCCGCCAAACCGCTTCTCAAAGCACTGACCGAAGCCGGCATCGGCTCACGCCGCCGCATGGCCGCGGCAATTAAGCGCGGCGCCGTCCGGGTGAACGGAGACATAGCCGAATCGTTTAACCACCCGGTCAACGTAATGAAAGACCGCGTCTCCCTCGACGGGCAGTTACTTAACCTCAAACCGGACGAGATAATCTGCCTGGCGCTCAACAAGCCGGAAGGTGTTGTCTCAACCGTCCGCGACGAGAAAGGACGCCGCACGGTGCTGGACGTTCTGCCCCCGAAATACCGCGAGCTAAGGCTCTACCCGGCCGGTCGACTCGACGGCGATACCACCGGCCTGCTCCTCCTCACCAACGACGGTGACCTTACCTACCGGCTGACCCACCCCCGCTTCGAACATGAAAAAGAGTACCTGTTATATATCAAAGGCAGTCTTAAACAAAGCGAGATTGAACAGCTTGAGCGCGGTGTCCCGCTGGAGGACGGCATGACCCACCCGGCTAAGGTCAGGGCGGATTCCTCCTCGCCGCCGTTCAACTACAGCATTACCATCCACGAAGGCAGAAAACGCCAGGTGCGCCGCATGTTTGAGAAAATCAAACATCCCGTCCTGGCCCTCAAACGCATACGCATCGGCAGGCTTACCCTGGGGGACATTAAAGAGGGAGAAGTGAGACGCCTGAACGCCCGCGAAATCAAGGCGCTCCTGGACGGCTGAACCTCCCCTTTTCAAACCTGACCGGTGTCTGTTATACTGGATTATTCCACGATGAAAACTCCATTGAACATGCACGCAGCAATCGAGCAAGCCAGAAGCGAAGGCAGGTCCGTCCTGACCGAGATAGAGTCCAAGGAGCTCCTCGGGCATTCCGGTATAATTGTCAATGATACCAGGCTGGCGAAATCGTCGTCGGAGGCGGTGGCCATCGGTAATGAACTCGGTTTCCCCGTGGTACTTAAAGTAGCCTCTCCGGATATCATCCACAAGACCGACGCCGGCGGCATCCGGCTGGGACTGGAAACCCCGGAACAGGTGGAACAGGCCTTTAGAGATATTATCGAAACCGCCGGCCAAAAGCACCCGGGGGCACGCGTACACGGCGTATCGGTCCAGAAAATGGCCGCCCCGGGCGTGGAGGTAATCATCGGCATGTCCAAAGACCCACAGTTCGGGCCGGTGCTCATGTTCGGGCTCGGCGGGGTCTGGGTGGAAATCCTCAAGGATATCTCCCTGCGGGTAATACCCGTTACCCGGCGGGATGTCCGCGAGATGATAAAGGAAATCAAGGGCTATAAAATGCT
>CAYPYL010000118.1:0-4389 GCA_964414605.1 uncultured Dehalococcoidaceae bacterium | reverse complement strand
GCCTATCTCGCTCGTCTCCCCGATAACCACGCCGGAACCGTGGTCGATAAAGCAGCGCCTGCCGATAACGGCGCCGGGGTGGATCTCAATCCCCGTGAAAAAGCGGCTGATATGGGAGATAAAGCGAGCGAGGTAGTACAGCTTATGCCGCCAGAGAAAATGCGCCACGCGGTGCGCCCACAGGGCGTGCAGGCCCGGGTAACAGGTAAGTGCCTCCAGCACGCTCCGGGCGGCCGGGTCTTTATCGAATACCGTTTGAATATCTTCTCTCAACGTGTTGAACACTTATGATGTTTTCCTTTTCCCGCCGGCGTTATACCTATATATAATAAATTATACCTTATTTCACGTGCTTTTTGCTTGACGGTGTTTCCTGGCGTGTTTTAATATGCTAAATCTCCAGCGTCAGCCCCGCCCCGCAGGCAGTGTACTGCTCCGGAAACATGTCTTTTATTTCTTGCGTGTGCTGGGTGCAGTGGCAGGGGCATATCAGCGAGAGTCCGTGGAGGCGGTGGAGGTCGCTGAAACCGTGAAAGCCGCCGACTATCCCGTATAACGCGCCGTACCGCGAGGCGGCATCGAGGATTTCTCCTACCCCCGGGTGCGAGCAGCCCGTCACCACCACGATTCCTTTAGCGGTCTTGACCGCCAGCGACTGCTCGATTCGCTTGAGTTCGCCGGTGGACGTGACCGTTTCCGAGATAGCGACCGGCCTGCTGACCGCCACCACGTCCAGACCCGTATTGCGAATGAATATCGAGGCCGGCAGGTATATCCGCGCGTGGCTGTTGACTTGCAGGATGTCGGAAAGACCGCCGGTATGGTCGCCGTGCCCATGGGAGATGACGATTATACCAATCCTGTCGGGGTCGATACCGAGCTGCTCCATGTTATAGAGCAGCGAAGCCCCGTCGTTGCCCGTATCGAAGAGCAGCGGCGGCGTACCCTCGGCTTCTATCAGGGCGGAAAATCCCCAGCCTTTCTTGAGCCCCTCCCTGGCCAGGCAGTTATCGTAAATTATGGTTATTTTCATGCGTTCGTACCTGATTTTACCCCGTTTATTCATGCTTAATCAATCGGTTAGCGCCGGATGCCCTTTGAAGTATCGTTATTTATTGTGTAGAATAAAACCTATGGAGAAGGAGTTCCGTAACCTGCCCGGTGTGGATAAGGTGCTCGCCGATGAACGACTCATCCGACTCGGCGGGAAGTACCCGCACGACCTGCTGGTAAGCGTTATCCGGCAGCGCCTGGAGCGGGAGCGGCTGTCCATCGCGGCGGGGAAGCCGTGCTCTTCTCTGGACGATATCGTGGCCTCGGTATCGGGCGAGCTGGAAACCCTGGAGAAGCCCTCCCTCCGGCGGGTGATAAACGCCTCCGGCGTGATACTGCATACGAATCTCGGTCGCGCCCCCTTGAGCCAGGAGGCGCTGGCGACCATGAAAGCGGTCAGCGAGGGCTATTCCAACCTGGAGTTCAGGCTGGAAAGCGGTTCCAGGGGTGAGCGTCTCGTTCATGTGGAGGGGCTGCTATGCCGACTCACCGGCGCCGAGGCGGCCATGGTCGTTAATAACAATGCGGCGGCTGTCCTCCTGGGGCTGACGGCCCTTGCCCGGCGCAAAGAGGTAATCGTCTCGCGCGGGCAGGCGGTAGAAATCGGCGGGGGTTTTCGCATCCCCGATGTCATGCGCCAGAGCGGCGCCAAACTTATCGAAGTGGGGACGACCAACTGCACTTACGCCCGCGACTTCGAGCAGGCCGTGACCGAGCGGACGGTAGCCCTGATGCGTGTGCATTCCAGCAATTTCCGGCTGGTGGGCTTCACCAGCGAGGTTACCCTCGAGGAGCTGGTGGAAATAGGCAAAAGGCATGATATCATCGTCCTGGACGACCTCGGCAGCGGTTGCTTTCTGGATACTACCGTGTACGGTCTCGCCCCGGAGCCGATGGTGCAGCAGAGCGTGCGCACCGGGTCCGCCCTCACCTTTTTCTCCGGCGATAAGCTCGTGAGCGGACCGCAGGCGGGCATCATCGTCGGTGCTAAAGAATACGTGGACAAGCTAAGGAAACACCCGCTGGCCCGTGCCGTGCGGATTGATAAGACCCGGCTCGCCGGACTGGCGGTCACCCTGCTTCACTATCTTAAAGAGGAAGCCACCGAAAAGATACCCGTGTGGCGTATGATTGCCGCCCCGCTGAAGGACATCGAGCGGCGGGCCGACCGCTGGGAGAAAGCCCTCGGCGGCGCGGCGAAGGTGGTGCCGGGGCAGACCATGGTAGGCGGCGGCAGCCTACCCGGCGGAAGCCTCCCCACGTGGCTTTTAGCCGTAAGCGGGAGCGGCCGGAACACGGCCAGGGTAATCGGCGAGCGACTCCGCCTCCGGGAGGTGCCGGTCATCGGGCGCATCGATAAAGATGTGCTCCTCCTCGACCCGCGCACCGTTCTCCCGGAAGAGGACGATATCGTTATCGGAGCGCTCAAGGATATTGCGGGTCGGCAGAAAAGGCGCAAGAAGTAGTTCGTTATGTACGTGCTGGGTACGGCCGGTCACATCGACCACGGAAAATCGGTCCTGGTCAAGGCACTCACCGGGATAGACCCCGACCGCCTCCGCGAGGAGAAGGAGCGGGGCATGACCATCGAGCTCGGTTTTGCGTGGCTCAAGCTCCCCAGCGGACGCGAGGTGGGCATCGTCGATGTCCCCGGCCACGAGCGCTTTGTCAAGAACATGCTGGCGGGAGTCGGCGGCATCGACCTTGCCCTGCTTATCGTCGCCGCCAACGAAGGTGTCATGCCCCAGACCCGCGAGCACCTTGCCATCCTGGACTTAATCGGCGTGCAGCGCGGCATCGTCGTCATTACCAAGAAGGACCTGGTGGACGATGAGCTTTTAAGTCTGGTCAGGATGGAAGTGGAGGAGATAATCGACGGGACGTCTATCGCGGGGGCGGAAATCCTGGCCGTATCGGCGTTGACGGGCGAGGGTCTGCCGGAGTTGGTGGCCGCCATCGATAAGCTGCTGGATGCCACCGAACCCAAACAGGATTTGGGCCGACCCCGGCTCTCCATAGACAGGGTTTTTACCATGTCCGGCTCCGGTACGGTGGTTACCGGCACCCTCATTGACGGCACCCTCAAGGTGGGGCAGGAGGTGGAAATCGCCCCCTCCGGTCTTAAGTCGCGACTGCGCGGGCTCCAGACGCATAAATCGAAAATCGAGACCGCAGCCCCGGGTAGCCGGGTGGCGGCGAACCTGGTTGGGGTCAACACCTCCCAGCTGCAGCGCGGCGATGTTGTAACCCGACCCGGCTGGTTAAAGTCTACCCGCATGGTAACGGTCAAGCTCAAGCTCATTTCTTATTTGCAGCGTCCCATCCGGCACGGCACCACGGTCAGCTTTCATACCGGCTCGGCGGAAACGATGGCCAAGGTGCGCCTCCTTGAAGGGGACGATTTAAAGCCGGGCGCTTCCACCTGGGCGCAGCTGGCGTTGGACAGGCCGGTGGCTGCCGTCAAAGGCGACCGCTATATCATCCGCTCCCCCATGGAGACCCTGGGCGGCGGCGGCATCGTCGATACGCAGGCCAGGCGACTGCGCCGCTTTCGACCCGAGGTTATTAAGAATCTAACGGCCAGGGAGGGCGGCACTTCCGAAGAGGTGGTCCTGGCGCTGCTGGAGACGAAGCAGCCGCTGGAGCTTGCCGCCCTGGTGGCACAGAGTAATCTCCCCGCCGATGAAGCCGGGTCGACCGTGGAATCGTTAATACAGGAGGGACGGCTGGTCGCTCTTGACGAGGGCAGGCAAAGGTTGCTCCTGACAGCGGCCGGCTGGGAACGTCTCGCCGGCAGGGCGGTGGCGGCCCTCGAGGACTATCACCGCAGGTACCCGGCGCGTTCCGGCATGCCTAAAGTGGAGTTGAACAGCCGTCTGAAACTGGGCAACTATGTTACGGCGGCGGTGGCGAATCTCGTTGCTCGGGGTGACCTCGTCGAGGCAGGCGGCTACCTACGCCTGCCCTCACACACCGTTAGACTTACTCCCGCCCAGCAGTCGAAAATAGACGCTTTCCTGAAATCGTTGGCGGATAGCCCTTACGCTCCCCCCAGCGAGCTGATACCGGAACCGGACCTGCTCAACATGCTCATCGAGCAGGGCAGGGTGGTGAAGGTCAGTGAGAGCGTTGTATTTTCAAAGTCCGCTTACGATGAGATGCTGGCTAAAATTACCGGCCGCATTAAGGATAAGGGCAAGATAACCCTGGGAGAGACCCGGGATATGTTCGGGGCTAGCCGCAAGTACGCCCAGGCTTTACTGGAGTACCTGGATAGAGAGAAGATTACCCGCCGCACCGGCGACGACCGGGTGCTGTACTAAGTTTATATCGTTC
>CAYPYL010000117.1:0-4473 GCA_964414605.1 uncultured Dehalococcoidaceae bacterium | reverse complement strand
AGACCATCCTCAACAGACCGCCCTCGGCGGCGAGGAATTTTCTCTGGGTGATGTTGTACTTGCCGTGTCCCACGAAGCCGGGGGTGCTCAAGCCTCCCCCGATAGTCCCGGCCAGGGTGGTGAATTTCATGCCGCAGGGCGTCTCCCCGATGTAATCGCGGTTCACCGTCATGACGCCGTTGCACATCGGTAGGACCGCGGCAATTGCCTCGCAGCAGCCGCAGGTAGTCATGGGGTCGTTGACGATGCTGTAGAAGTTATAGTGGTCTATCTTGCCGCGGGAAGCCTGGAGGACGAACTCGTTGACGCCCTTCCACTGGCCCAGCTTGGCATCTATGGTGTCACCCTTGGGCACCGGCTGGTTGGGGCCGGTGGGGTTGATTTCGTAGGCCGCCTTGCAGTCCATCCAGTTGTATGAGCCGCACAGTCCGGTCCTTTCCGGGCTGATGACGCAGACATGGCTGGGAGCGAAGGACTGGCAGAGCGTGCAGGAGTAGTAAATATCCGTGGTCTCGTCGGTCATGCCTTCGATGCGGATGTCTCTGGTATGGTAGACCTCCCGCGCTTTTTCCAGGATTTTATTTACGTCCTCGTCCTTGGTATAGATTTTAACCTGTATCTTATCGAAGATACGGCCGAAGTCCTGGTGCAGCTTGGCATGAAGGAGCTTGCCGATATCTTCCAGCTTAAAGCCTTTTTCCACGGCCTGTTTGGCTACGCGAATCCAGGCAATATCCCTCTGGCCGATATGCATGACGCCCTGGGCGTAGTTGATGAGGTGGTGAATTTGACGTTCTAGAATAGGTTCGTAATCGTCCTGCATCTCGCGGCCGGCTACTTCCACGGCGATGGCTACGGGCAGTCTGGAACCGGCTTCGATATCGGATAGTTCCGGCCCGATTACCTCCACCTTGCCGTCCTCCACCTCTTCCATGCGTTTGCTGGTGACCCATTCCACCATGTGGGTGCGGCCGCCGCCGGCCTCCAGGTAAATATCGTCGCCGCGGACTCTCTCGCCCTCGAAGGCGGGCCCGAAGGCAACCGGGATGGGTATCTCGGCAACGGTAACCTTGAGGCCTCTGACCTCAATCGACTTGGAGACGATTTCGTCGTGCGCGATGTTGGAGACTACATGCTCGTAGGTGCAGACTCCTGTGGGGAGTATTTCCGGTATCGGCGTATCGGCGATGACCGGGAAGCCCCAGTTAATCGCCCCGGCGCCGTTGGCGTACCATTCATCGGTGACGTCGCCCATGGTCATGGCGAAGGCAAAGATGCGGTCTTTGTTATAAATGAGGATTTTACGGTAGTCGCCGGCCTCGATGCCGCCGAAGGACATGGCCGCCCTGGTGGCGAAGCCTAAGGCGAATACCGCCGCGCTGGTTTCCGGCCCGAAGGAGACCAGGCGGGTCCCCCAGCCTATCTGGACGCCGGCTTTTACCAGCTGCTCGGAGAACTTCTCCCCGTTATGGCTGCCGGCCATGAACACGTAGAGGTTCTTCTTCTGAAGCTCCTCGGCGATGTCCTTGGCTATCTCCGGAGTAGGGGCGGCGCCCAGTATGGCGGCGAAGCCGGGGGCGGTGCCGTCCACGAACTCCACGCCCCTTTTCCTCATAATGACATCATCAGCAGCGCCCAGCCAGATATTGCTATCCGTGACGTCTTCTCCCCTGACGTAGAAATCAGGGTTTTCCAGGTATCTTATGGCTTCGACGAGTTCCTCCGCCCAGAAGGTAATCATGCCGGCGTCGAGCGTGGGACCCAGGTACGGCAGGTGGTGTGTTTCCTTTACCGGCGGCGGCAGCAGGTTTTTACATTTCTTTAGCACTGCTTCCATGTCGCCGAGTTTTTCCACCTTCGTACCTAAAATACCGTAGATTATTGGAAGATAATAGGCGGTGTTGGGGAAGCCGACCGGTTCGTTGGCTCCCCATTTGTCCATCGCCTCCTGCCATTTCTTTTCAGCCTGGTCAATAATTTTGTGAGCACCGTTGATGGCTGCTGATGCAATTATCTTAGACATATCCTCATAACCTCCTTATATTAGCGACGTCGGAAGCTTAGCCTTCCAGCTCGCGCCTCATTTCCATGTCGTAGAGTACTCTTTCTCTGGCTTTATCGATGCCCAGCGCCTTGCGTTTTTCGTCGATATGGGCAATCATTTTGTGAGCGGCCTGAATCGGGTCGGGTTCGAAGTCCCACATGCCGCCCAGCATCTCTTCCATGTCTTTGAACAGGTAGTCGGTGACTTCCTTGCTGCCTGTGGTAGGCCAGGTCACGCCGAACACCGTATAGACGCCTGAAGCGACGAAGTACTGGCCGATGGAGATGGCTTTCTCGCTCATCCACTCCGGTGCCGCCCCGGCGACAGGCAGGTCGCTGATATCATCGCCCAAACCGCCGTCTTTGACCATGGCGGTGGCGGCAATCAGGATGCGGCTGTTGTCCACGCAGGAGCCCATGTGGAGTACCGGCGGAATACCGACGGTCTCACAGACCTCGGTAAGTCCTTCACCGGCGTACTTGGCAGCTGCTTCGGGGAGCATGAGTCCGGCTTCGGCACAGGCAATGGCATTGCAGCCGGTGGTAATCACCAGCACGTCATTCTTTATCAGTTCCTTTACCATGATGACATGACCCTCATTGTGCTTGACCCGGGCGTTATTACAGCCGACGACGCCGGCCACGCCGCGAATCCTGCCGTTGATGATATTATCGTTCAGCGGGCGGTAAGAGGCACGGAACATGCCGCCCAGCAGGTAGTTGATAGTCTCATGGCTGAAACCGGCAATCTGGTCGCATTTCTCATCGGGAACGTAAGTATTTCCCTTGCGATTGGGGAAGTTCTCGATGGCTGTCTTGACTATTTCCCGTGCCGACTTTATGGCGTCGTGCTCGTCGAACTCAATATGGGTAGCCCCGGGGATTTTAGCCTTGGGGGCGGTGGTGACAATCTTGGTATGGTAGCACTCGGCTACGGTCTGGATGGACTGCATGATGCACTGCACATCCACTACCATAGCGTCGACTACTCCGGTTACTATGGCCAGTTCCTGCTGGAGGAAATTCCCGGCGATAGCCACTCCGTGGCGCATTAATATCTCGTTAGCGGTGCAGCACATGCCGGACAGGTTTATTCCTTCGGCCCCCTTGGACTTGGCCAGCTCCAGCATCTCCGGTTCCCGGGCGGCGGCGACAATCATCTCGGATAGCAGCGGCTCATGGCCGTGAATGATGATATTCACCTCTTTTTCCTTGAGGACCCCGAGGTTCGCCTTGCCCAGTATCGGCGCCGGAGTGCCGAAGAGGATATCCTGGAGCTCGGTGGCAATCATGCTACCGCCCCAGCCATCGGCGATGGAGGCCCGGACTCCCTGCTTGAGCAGGTTTTTATAGTCCTGGTCAACCCCGATATGGGTGCGGTGCATTATCTCCACAATCTCCCGGTCTATACCCCTCGGGGCGACGCCCAACTGCCGCCAGAGCTCCTGGCGTTTCAGCGGTGCCTTTCTCAAGGTGATAAGCTCGCCTTCCTGCTTGCCGAATTCTGCCAGGGCCTTTTCGCCGATATCAACGGCGATTTCGTTGTTGCTGCGGTCGCCGATTTCTATGCCCCAGTCCAGGGCCAGCTGCAGCAGCTTCTGTTCGTCCTTTATCTCGTAGCCCGGCGCTTCTCCCCGGGCTACCGCCAGGAAAAGCTCGGCTACGCCCCGGCCGTGGTCGGAGTGGGCGGAGGCGCCGCCGGCAACCATGCGGATGAAGTTACGGGCGGCAATGGTCTCGGCGGTAGCGCCGCAGACGCCCCGTCTCTTCAATTTATCCTCCGGGGTTTCCTCCTTGCCTTTGGGCAGGGGTACCCGGCAGGGCCCCATGCCGCAGTTCTTGCAGCAGCTTCCCACGGAACCAATGGGACACGGCTTCATTGCGTCAGCCCTGTCAAAGGCGGTATTAACCCCGTCTTTGGCTGCTTTTTCTATCAGTTCCAGGCTTGCTTGGTCAAAGCTTTTAGTGGTCTTTTCTTCTTCTGCCATTAATTTTACCTCACTTATTTAGCGGTCAGGTCAGCCATCATTTCTCTGACCAGTTTTATTGCTTCCGGGTGTCTCATAATGAGTACATCGCCTCCAGCCAGAAGCAGGACCATGGCTGACATGGCTTCCAGCAGGATTCCCCGTTTCTTGGCGTCCCCCATCTTGGGGTCTTCCGCCTCGGATATTTTTGCCTCCTTGGTCTTCCAGGCTTCCTTGGCTATGTTGCAGATAATGGGGAACTGGAGTTTTTCATCCTGTTGTGTTAGCGCTGCCATCCTCATTCTTTCCATGACCGAATAGCAGTATTCGATGCCGTAACCAATGCAGCTGACGGTCGGGTCTATGATGAGCAAATTATCGGGTACGCCGAGATTGCCCAGCAGGATGTTGAGCTGCTTGGCCAGGTTGATGTCTATGGGCGTCGAGGCGACAACGGTGTGCT
>CAYPYL010000116.1:0-4554 GCA_964414605.1 uncultured Dehalococcoidaceae bacterium | reverse complement strand
CCGAGGCCCAGAATCGAACTGGGGACACCTTGATTTTCAGTCAAGTGCTCTACCATCTGAGCTACCTCGGCAAACAGCTATATTTTACTTTAGATTGGTATTACAGTCAAGGAAAACACTATATAATTTCTTTACCTTACCCCCTTAATCCCCCTCTCCTGGCAAGGCTTTCAGCAGGAGAGGGGAGAATGATGATAAGAGGGGCTTCGCCCCTCTAAACACCCCTTTTCTAAAATCCCCCTAGTCCCACTTCCATTTTCAGTCCGCTGTCTTTTTGATATATAATATCAGCGCATGAACGCGCCATCACCCATAGAAGCCCCATCCCGGAAAATCTGGGGACTCCACTCCAATATCTTCTTCCTCGGGCTGGTAAGTCTCCTTACCGATGTCTCCAGCGAGATGATTTTTACCCTCGTCCCCCTCTTCGTCTGCAACGTGCTGGGGGCGGGGGCTATCGCCGTAGGTCTCATCGGCGGCCTGTCCGAAAGCACGGACGCCGTTTTCAGGATATTCAGCGGGCGCATCAGCGACCGCCTCAAAAAGCGCAAGATCCTGGCCGTGCTGGGCTACGGCTTCTCCACGGTCGTTAAGCCCTTCATGTACCTGGCTTCCACCTGGGGGGCGGTGCTGGCCGTGCGCTTCGGGGACAGGGTCGGCAAGGGCATCCGCAGCTCTCCCCGCGACGCTTTGGTGGCCGACTCCGTCGAGAAGGGGCAGAGGGGCAAAGGTTTCGGCCTGCACCGGGCGATGGATACCTCCGGGGCCGTCCTCGGACTGGTCATCGCTGCCGTTATCATCTACCTGATGCAGGGCGGCGGACTGCAATTAAGCCTGGATACCTACCAGTGGCTGGTGATTATCGGCGTGGTACCGGCGGCGCTGGCCGTGATAATCCTGCTGGCTCTCGTCCGTGAGAAAAAGAGGACCGCCGCCGACGCCGCAAGCCGGGCGGCAATACCTGCCGGGCAGACCGCGCCGTTTTCCAGCCGCTTCAAGCTCTTCCTGCTGATTATGGGCATCTTCACGCTGGGTAACTCCAGCGATTTCTTCGTGATACTGCGCGCCCAGGACCTGGGCACATCGGTTCTCTATATCACCCTGATGCTCGTCCTGTTCAACGTCACTTACGCCGCCATCTCTATGCCGGCCGGGATACTCTCCGACCGACTCGGCAGGAAGCGCATTATCGCCCTGGGGTGGACGGTCTACGCGCTGGTCTATCTGGGTTTCGCCCTCTCCTCGACCGTCTGGCATATCTGGGTGCTCTTCGCCTTCTACGGCATCTATTATGGCATCGTGGAGGGGGTGGCTCGCGCTTTCGTGGCAGACCTCGTTCCCGTGGAGCGACGGGGCACGGCCTACGGATATTATCACGGCGTGGTGGGGGTAACACTCCTCCCGGCGAGCCTGATTGCCGGCTGGCTGTGGGACAGCGTAAGCCCGGCGGCGCCGTTTTACCTGGGAGCAGGCCTGGCCTTCATCGCCATGCTGGGACTATTGACACTGATACGGGAATAGGACTCGCAATTACTCCAGCACCACGTTATCGATGAGCCTTGTCTTGCCTATCTTCACCGCCAGGGATATCAGCACCGGCGGTTTAATCTTATGGAATGTCTCTTTCAGCGTCTCCGTATCCGCGATGCTGATATAGTCTATCCTTGCCAGCGGCTCCATATTGATAAGCCCGGTCATCTCCAGGCGTATCTCCCCCGCGTCCTTCTCCCCCTGCGCCCACCTTTTTTCGGCCAGGTTGAGCGCCCGGTAAAGCACGGTGGCCGCTTGCCGCTGCTGGCCATTGAGATAGGTATTCCGACTGCTCATCGCCAGCCCGTCCGGCTCCCTTATGGTGGGGCAGGCCACCACCTCCAGGTTCATACCGAGGTCGGCCACCATCTTCCTGATAACCAGCAGCTGCTGGGCGTCCTTCTGGCCGAAGTAGGCTTTATCCGGCTGGATGATATTGAACAGCTTGGCAACGACGGTGCTAACGCCGCGAAAGTGTCCGGGGCGGGAAGCCCCCTCCAGATTATCCGTAATCGTACCGACCTCCACCCAGGAGTCATAATCATCCGGGTACACCTCTTTTTCCGCAGGCATGAAGACGATATCCGTATCGGGCTCCAGCAACTCAAGGTCGCGCTTAGTGTCCCGGGGATAGTGCTTAAAGTCCTCCTTGGGGCCGAACTGGGTGGGATTGACGAAGATGCTGACCGCCACCGAGGGGTTTTCTTCCCTGGCACGCCTTACCAGCGAAAGGTGTCCGTCGTGGAGATAGCCCATCGTCGGTACGAAGCCCACGGGCCCTTCGAGGTCTTTACGTACCTGCCACATTTCGGCTATTGTCTCAACGACTCTCATTCGGTACGCCTTTACGGGACTGCAGAGGGTAAAGATTATATAGACAGCATACCATTATTTATCGAGCTTGGCCAGCACGCTCTCGTCCATGGAAAAGCTTTGAGCCTCGGTAGGGAAGGCCCCGGCCTTCACCTCTTTATGGTACGCGGATATGGCATCAGCCATGATATTAGCGATTTTGGCGTACTGCTTGGCATGCTTGGGGACGAAGTCTGTATAAGAACCTAGTATATCGTTGATGACCTGCACCTGGCCGTCGCATCCCGCGCCGGCACCGATGCCGATGGTCGGGATGCCTATTTTCTTCGTAATCAGCGTCGCGAGGGGGGCGGGCACGGTCTCCAGCACCACGGCAAAAGCCCCGGCCTGTTCCAGAGCCACGGCATCTTCCAGGAGTTTTTTAGCCGCCTCCGGCGTCTTGCCCTGGATTTTATACCCGCCGAACTGGTGAATCGACTGCGGGGTCAGGCCGATATGGCCCATCACCGGGATGCCGCATTCCACGATTCTCTTGACCGTGCCGGCAACGGTGACTCCTCCTTCGAGTTTTACCGCCTGGCAGCCGGTCTCCTGGAGAAAGCGCGCCGCGTTGCGCAGGGCTTCCTCCACGTTTACCGTGTAGGTCATAAACGGCATATCGCCTACGACGAGGGCATTCTTAGCGCCCCTGACGACCGCCCTGGTATGGTGCAGCATTACCTCCATCGTAACCGGAATTGTGGAACTATAGCCGAGTACCACCATGCCCAGGCTGTCCCCGACCAGAATCAGGGGCACGCCCGCCTCGTCGACTATCTTGGCGGTTACATAATCGTAAGCGGTGAGCATGGAGATTTTCTCGCCCTTACGCTTCATCTCTTTAATCTGGTTAATCGTGACACTCATTGCAACTCCTCAAGCGAAGATTTTTTCATCCAGTTTCGTGACGATTTCGTTCTTTTCGTTGACATGCACCACTTTCGGCCGGTAGCCCTTCGTCTCCTCTTCAGGCACGTCATGATAGGTCAGGATGATAACGAGGTCGCCCTTTACGGCCAGTCGGGCGGCTGCCCCGTTAAGGCATATCTCGCCGCTGCCCGCCTCGCCTTCGATGGTATAGGTGGTGAAGCGGGCACCGTTATTGATATTAAGCACGTGCACCTGTTCGTAGGGGAGGATATCGGCCGCCTTCATGAGCTTCTTATCAATGGTGATGCTGCCTTCATAATCGATATTGGCATCTGTCACGGTCGCCCGGTGTATTTTACTCTTCAGCATAGTTCTCATTTCATCGCTCCCTGAAGATGTTATATTAATTAGCTTTTAACGCTTTCTCCAGTTCGTCGGCCTGCTCTTTATTGATTTTCCCCTTGGCCAGCGCAATGGGAATAGTCTGGAGTCCCAGTTCCCTATAAGCAAAGAGAAGGGAAGGGGCCTTCTCACGCAGAGTTTTAAGGTGTTTATTTACCGTTCCGGTGTCTCCGCGTGCCACGGGTCCTGTCAAGCATTGTGGTATGCCGATTGTCTCGATGTTGTGGAGGGTACCCCTTATCAAGGGGAGGAGGGCTTTGGTAGCCTGGTCGGCGGGGACGGAGAAAGTCTGCCAGAGATCGGTAGCCATTTTTACCAGCGTCACCAGGTAATTACAGGCAAAAACGGCGGCGGCATGATAGGCCACTTTATCACCGGCTTCCAGCTTTATCCAGTGTCCGCCAAGGACCCCGGCAATCTCCTTGAGCGTGGAAAAAAGCGGCTCCTCGGCTTCGATGCCGAAAGTTGAGCCGGGAATATTTTCGATGGCTTCTTCGATGCCGGCGAAGGTCTGCAAGGGGTGGAAACCGCCTACCATGGCGCCGGATTTCCTGGCGGGTTCCAGCACGTCCACGGAATCGGCGCCGCTGCAGTGGACGACGCTCTGCCCGCGGCGCCATTTTACTTCCCCGGCGACTTCGCCGATGGCGGCATCGGGAGTGGTGATGAAAACGAGGTCGGCATTATCGGCAACTTCCTGGTTGCTGTCCAGTATGCGTAGGTTGCTGACTACTTTACCGGGATTTTCGTGAGAAGGGCGGCGCCTGGAGGCGCCCACGAACCGGTAGCCCTTGCTGCTCAACAGCACAGCCAAGGCAATGCCCACGGTTCCGGCCCCGATAAATCCTATTTTGAGCATAATCCCCCTTAAACAAAAACCCTCTCAGACATGTTGAGAGG
>CAYPYL010000115.1:0-4555 GCA_964414605.1 uncultured Dehalococcoidaceae bacterium | reverse complement strand
GCGATACTCAATATACGGGAGATATTATCCGTGTGGTTTCCCCGGAGAGGAGGGAAGTTTATGAAAAGGACCGGTGTATTCTATCACGATGTCTGCGGGAAAGAGGCTTATAGCAGTCTGGCTATGGGTGTCGAAGAAGGGTTTAAAAGTATTGAAAAAGAAGGGCTTTTCTCCGAGCCGAACGTTACCTGGTTCGAATCAGAGCCGGCCACGGAAGAACAGATAGCCCGCCTTCACAGCCGGGAGTGGATAGAAGAGGTCAAACGCACCCGGTGGTGGAAGGTCTCGCTCTACTCGGTCGGCGGAATGATAGGGGCAACGGAGAAGGTCTTGCAAGGAGAGATAGATAATGCCCTGGTTATCGCCGGGGTAGGAGGTCACCACGCGCACCGCGATAACGCGTGGGGCGGGTGTTATTTCAGCGTCATCGGTCTCGGCATTCCGCACGCGCGGGCGAAATCGCTGGGCAGGAGATTTGCCATAGTGGATACCGATACCCATCATGCGGATGGCGTCAGGGACCTGTATCAGAACGACGAGGATGTCCTGCATATCTGTTTCTGCGATAGCTTTTCCTGGGTTTATAGCTCTGAAGACAGGCTGGAGAGCAAAACGAAATTCTGCTTCCCCCACGGCTCCTCCGACGAAGAAGAAATCAGCAATGTCGAAAGGGAAGTGCCGCAGAGAATCAAGGAATTCAAACCGGAACTGATTTATTGGTTGTGCGGTATGGATACTCACCAGGATAGTTACGGCACCGCGGCGCTGACCGAAGCGGCTTATCCCAGGTTGGCTAAAATTATGAAAAGACTCGCCGATGATTACTGCCAGGGCAGGCTAATCGTTAAGACTTGCTGTAATGCCCCTCCCCATGCGCCGCGTTACGCGATACCGAGAATAGTCGACTGTCTGGCTGAACTCGGCAGGTACCCGTAAAGACGCACGGGATATCGGCTGCGGGTAATAAGGTTTGTCAGGCCGGGACATGGACGAAGAGGATGGTTCCCTCCCCCGGTTTCGACTTAACCTCTATGGTCCCACCCAGCAGCCATACCCGCTCCTTGATGCCCATGAGACCGAGCTTACCGTTGCGGGGAAGGTCGTCCATGTTGCCTTCCAGTTCGAAGCCGGTGCCGTTATCGCTTACGGTAAGATTAATCCCGTTGTCAGTAAACTCCACCGATACCCTGGCCTCGGTTGCCTGGGCGTGTTTGCGGATGTTATTAAGCCCTTCCTGGACGATGCGGAAAAGCGATAGTTCTATTTCAGCCGTAAAGCGCCTCTCCTCATCATTTACAGTAAAGCCGGTGATAATTCCATCCGTATTTTCAAGGTTATTGGTCAGGGAGCGTAAGGCCGGTATCAGCCCCAGGTCATCCAGCAGAGAAGGGCGCAGGTTCTGAATAAAACCGTGCATGGACTGTAGTCCCTGGTTGAGCAGGGACTGGATGTCCTGCAACGCGGAAACCTCTTCCGGTCCGAAATTATGCCGTTTGCGTAGCAGGTTGTCCACCCGCCGGGAAAGAGAGCCCATAATCTGGGCCATATCATCATGGAGTTCGCGAGCGATGTATTTTCGCTCTTCTTCTTGAGCCCTGGTTATCTGCTGCAGGTAATATCGCAGGTTATTTTCGAGTATCTTGCGTTCGCTGACATCGATAACGGTCTCTATGGCTCCGATTATCTCTCCCTGGTCGTCCTTGATGGGGCTCGCCGTGAAATGGAGCCATTTGCCCTGATTGGAGAGGGCGGGAAAAAAGTCCTCTGCCTCGTAGGCGCCTTTGATAAGGGGGGATTTCCTGCATTTGTCCCGGTAATGGATCTCGATTTCCCTAGCGGACGAGCCGTTCACGATTAAATCAGCCATGCAGGGTCTTTTTTCGGCGTAAAATGCGCACCAGTGGTTATCGCTCCCGACTATCTCCTCTCTCTTTCTCGAGGTGAGAGCCTCGATGGCGCTGTTCCAGTGGGTGACGATATGGTCTTTGTTAATTACGAAAGAAGGAATGGCCGAGCCATCAATGATTTTTGAAAGCGTTTTTGAACTAAGTGGCATATATATACTGTGTCGGTACGTTAATTTTTATTGCTAAAAGGTGGCTATACCAGCTCTTCAAGCGTAAACCAGCCTTTCTTCAAACCGTAAAGCACCGCTTCGGTGCGGGAGCCGACCCCCAGCTTGTTGAAGATGTCTCTCAAATGGCCTTCGATGGTGCGGTAGCTTAGGTGCAGATTCTCCGCTATCTCTTTATTCGTGAGACCTTTCGCCGCCAGCCTGATAATCTCCAGTTCACGGTCGCTCAAGTGCTCGGATTCTCCTTCCATCGCCGGTACTTTCTCCGGAAGTTTGAAGTAATTCATCACCTTCATCGCTATGGAGGGGGCGAGTACCGGCTCTCCCTTGTGGATTGCCTTAACCGCGCGTATCAGCTCGTCGCCGCTGACGCTCTTCAGGAGGTAGCCGGCCGCGCCGGCCTTCAACAAAGCAAAAACGTATTCATCGTCGTCATAAGCGCTAAGTATCAGTACGCCGGTGCGGGGATTGGACAGCTTGATTTGCCGGGTGGCTTCTATGCCGTTGAGCTTGGGCATGGCGATGTCCATGATTACCACATCCGGTTTCTTCTCGCTTACCAGTCGAACTACTTCTTCGCCGTTGTTTCCTTCGCCGACTATCGTGAAATCCTGTTCGTCCTCCAGCAGGCGGCGGATACCTTGACGGGTTATCATGTGGTCTTCACCGAGGATAATACTTATCTCGCTCATGACTTTCTATCCCAATATTATGATATCAAACAAAGTAGCCGTACTCAAGCCCGGAGATAAAAGCCGATTTATCAGGCACGATTGTGACTTATGGCCTAGTACTTTACACGCATGAAATAAGGTGTTAATACGCCAGTAAAATAGAGAAACACCCCGCATATCAAGGGTATCCCGTAAAGGATATAGGCGTAATAACGGGCGATAACACGACGGGCAAAGTAATAATCTTAATGTAGAAAGGTCATTCAGGAGGTAGGCAAGTGGACACTGAACTGGACTTTGAGACCATACGCACTATTATTGAAAACAACGCCGGAAAGGTTGAGTCCCTTATCGACAGCTACGTCGATAAGAAGGAACAGCTGATATCCCTGTTACAGGATATTCAATCTGAATACAATTATATTCCGCAGGATGTACTCATAAAAATCAGCCAGAAACTGGATATTCCCTTGAGCCAGGTCTTCAGCGTGGCTACGTTTTTCCAGGCATTCAGCCTCAAGCCGAGGGGACGCCACACCATTACCGTTTGCCTGGGTACGGCCTGCCACGTGAAAGGCGGCCAGAGACTCGTCGATAAGATGGAGAGAGACTTCGGGCTCAAGCCCGGCAAGACCACGGAGGATGAAAGGTTTACCCTGGAAACCGCTAACTGCCTGGGTTGTTGCGCCCTCGGGCCTGTGGTGGTCGTCGACGGGAAATACGAGAGCCAGGTGAACCCGGAAAAGCTTGATAAAATCCTGAAAAATTACAAATAGGCAACAGGGGGCTGAAATGGTAGAGCAGGTTAGAAAGTTACTGGATAAAAGGATAAAAAGCGTCCAAGAGCTGGAGAAGCTCCGTCAGGCTGTACTGGATAATCGGGATACCAGCCGCATTACCGTATCGGTCTGCGGCGGTACCGGCTGCCGCGCCTCGGGCGCCGAGGCGGTCGTCGAGGCTTTTGCCGAGGAGATTGAAAAACGTGAACTCCAGGTAAAAATAGACTTTAAGGAAACGGGGTGTCACGGCTTCTGCGAGCGCGGCCCGGTCGTGGTCATCGGCCCTAAGAAGATATTTTACCAGCACGTGCAGCCGGAGGATGTCCAGGAGATTATAAACGAGACCGTCCTCCAGGGTAAGGTGGTCAAGCGGCTGCTTTATACCGACCCCGCCACGAGCGAGGAAATCACCTACGAATCGGACGTACCATTTTATAACCGGCAGACGCGCCTTATCCTGGGTGCCAACGGCGAGATAGACCCCACCGATATCGAACAGTACATCGCCGCTGGCGGCTATTCCGCTGTGAGCAAAGCCCTCTTTCAGCTGAACCCGGACAAGATTGTTAATGAAATTACCAGCGCCGGGCTTCGCGGCAGGGGCGGCGGCGGCTTCCCGACCGGGCGGAAATGGCAGTCGTGCCGCACCGCCAAGGGAGAAGTCAAATACGTCCTGTGCAACGCCGACGAGGGCGACCCCGGGGCTTATCAGGACCGCAGCCTCCTGGAGGGAAATCCCCACAGCGTTATCGAGGGCATGATTATCGGCGCTTTTGCCATCGGCGCCAGCCGGGGGTTTATCTATGTCCGCAACGAGTACCCCCTGGCTGTGGAACACGCCCGGATAGCCCTGGAACAGGCGATGGACTACGGCTTTCTCGGCGAAAATATACTCGATTCCGGTTTTGACTTCAAGATAACCATCAATAAAGGAGGCGGTGCCTTCGTCTGCGGGGAATCAAGCGCCCTCATCGCCTCTCTGGAAGGCAAGATAGGAGAGCCGAAGTCCAAATACACCCACATGTCGG
>CAYPYL010000114.1:0-4569 GCA_964414605.1 uncultured Dehalococcoidaceae bacterium | reverse complement strand
AGCACAATGGTAAGACCGGCCTCGAAGCCGCGGCCAATTTCAATACGGTTAATCGCCAGCAGCACTTCGAGCCCGACTCCCCTGGCGCCTATCATCGATGCGATAACGACCATGGAGAGTGCCATCATCGTTGTCTGGTTAATACCCACCATTATAGAAGGAATGGCCAGCGGAATTTGAACCTCAAACAGAACCTGCTTACCACTCGAACCGAAGGCATAGGCGGCTTCGATAACACTTGCCGATACTTGTCTGATGCCTACGTTCGTCAGGCGGATAACGGGGGGAGCCGCATAGATAATAGTAGCAAACAAAGCGGGTATCCTGCCGAGACCAAATAACATCAAAGCGGGGATAAGATACACAAAACTGGGCATCGTCTGCATGGCGTCGAGTATCGGGCGGATGATCCGCTCGACACGATCGCTGCGAGCCATGAGAATACCGGTGGGAATCCCGATGACCAGGGATATGATAACGGCGGTAATAATAATGGAAAGCGTCATCATGGTAAGGTCCCAATACCCGAACCCGCCGAGAACGATGAGGAACAGCGCCATGATTATACCCGCCAGCCAATGGCGTATGACACGCCACGCCGCCACGGCGACTCCCAGCACGATGACAAACCAGGGTATTATCAGCAGGAACTTTTCTATATACAGCAGGACCTGTAGAAGGATATCCCCGACGACATCAAAAAAGAACCCCCAGTTGGTTAAGATCCAGCTCATGGCTATATCTATCCATTCCGCCAGTGGTATCTGAAACCATTCTGGGAATTCCAGCATTAATATAACTCTCCTTGATTTATATCACGTATAACCGGATACCCTTTTATCCGGGTTCACTTTCGTCGACTGCTCTTTCCTGTATCATACTGATGAATATGGATTCATCGTATATCTCTCCCACCAGTTTACCCTGCTCATCGACCACGGCAATAGGATGGGGCGACGAAGCGGCTAAAGCAAACAGGTCTTCTATCAGTGTATCTGGAGTACAGGTCATGGGTTCTTTTTCCATCAGGTCAGCCAGGACACTATTGGGAGTGGATTTTTCAGTTTCGCTTTCAGACGCCCCCTTTTTAGTGGTAACCAGCTTTTTGAAATAATCGGATAGCGCGTTCAGGGTAATCAGCCCGCGTATTTTTTCGTTACGGCCGACAACGAAGGCGCTCTCAATGCGATTTGTGCGGAGTATATGCATGGCCGCCTTGGGCCCCTGCCATTCGTAAACACGCACCCTTGGTTCTTCCATGATGCTTCCGGCGGATATCACCTTGGCGGTGGACGCTTCCTGAACAAAGGAACGGACGTAATTATCCGAAGGCGAGGTGATGACCTCTTCCGGCTTACCTATCTGGACAATATCGCCGTCTTTCATAATGGCAATGTTGTCACCCAGTTTCAGCGCTTCGTCAAGGTCATGAGTAACGAAGAGGATAGTTTTTTGGACTTCAGATTGAAGCGAAATAAATTCATCCTGCATTTGCCGCCTGATTAGAGGGTCGAGTCCGCTAAAAGGCTCATCCATTAGCAGGATATCAGGGTCGTTGGCTAGTGCTCTGGCGATGCCGACACGCTGCTGCATACCGCCGCTAAGCGCGCTCGGCAGGTAGGTCTCCCAGCCGCTTAAACCCACCCGCTCCAGGGTTTGCCTGGCTTTCTCATAACGTTCTTCCTTGGGTATTCCTTTGACTTTCAGGCCGTAGGCGGCGTTTTCCAGTACGTTTCGGTGAGGAAACAGTCCAAAGTGCTGAAAAATCATGCCGGTGGTATTGCGGCGGAGGTGCATCAACTGTTCCTTGTTATAGGTACAGATATCCTCACCGTTGATGATTATATGGCCGGCGGTCGGCTCAATAAGACGGAGTACGCATCGAATGAGGGTGGACTTGCCGCTCCCGGATAAGCCCATGATGACAAATATCTCGCCTTTATGGACCTTGAAAGAGATATCACGTACCGCTACTACACAGCCCGTATCCTCCAGCAGCTTCTGCTTGGGAGCCTTGCGATTTTCCTCTGATTCAATTATGCTGCTGGGGTTATCCCCAAAGATTTTCCATAAGCCGGCGACCTCAACAATGCACTCACCGTTTTGTGAGGTCGTTTGCTCATTCAAAATGCGTACCCCTTATTACTTTTAACGATTTTATGGAAGCGCCGTCTTTACCTTGTTGGCGACATCATTCGGTACCCATTGCGTCCAGACGCTTTCGTGCGCCTTCAGGAAGTAAAGTGCTGCCTCTTCATAGGAAGCGCTGTTAATCTCCATGTAGGCTAGTACATCGTTGTTCTGCGCGGTGGTGGTGGCGTAGGCCGTCAGGAAGTCGATAATCTCCTCGTCGGCGTTATCGGCAAATTCTGCGTTAACCATGATATTCACATGAACGGCGGGGTATTCGCAGGCGTAGTTATCGTCCCAGACGGCTTCGTTGTATGCCGGCTCACCAATCGGGGTCATATCGTATTTGCCGAGGGCGGGAGTCGGAGACCAGTAATACCCGAACCATGGTTCGCCCTTCTCATAGGCCGATACCATCGAAGCTAGTAAAGCCGGTCCGGACCCCGGCAGAATGATGTTGTAGGTATCGTTTAGACCATAAGCTTTGAATTTAGCATCGTTGATTTTCGTACATTCCCAGCCGGGAATACAGGAATAGAAAGCACCCTTGGTGTTATCCTCCGGGTCCACAAAGAGCTCCCAGTACTGCGGCATCTGTTCGACGGTAACCCCTGCGGGAATATCACCGTTTTCTATCATGTAGGTGGGTACAAGCCAACCCTGCCAGCTATCCCAGAAGTTATCTCCCAGATCAATAATCGTGCCGTCAGCGGTAAACTTATCGTAGGCTTCCTGCTGGTTTTCTATCCAGACCTCCATGGTGATATCAATATCGCCGGTGGAAAGGCCGGCGAATAGAGGAATGGTCTCACCGGGGGTATATATGGACGGCGGATAACCGTAACCATTTTCCAGGATAAATGCCGCGACTCGATTATGGAACAGCGCGCTGTCCCAGCCGAGATCGGAAAATGTTATCGGCTCTTTCTCTGCCGGCGCGGCACAACCGAATGCCTGCACGGCAAATATGATCAGTAAAAACGATGCAAGTAGTAGTTTCCATGTCAAGTTCTTTTTCATAAAATATACCTCCTCTAACTAACGAACTGACTATTATAAACCCTTCATCGAGAAATCACCTTCCAAAGGGGGCAAATATCCAGGACAGGCAGGCGAATGAAACATGTGGGGAAAGTGCTGTGGGGAAATACGAATGAAACCAAGCTAAATATATCAGGGGCAGAAGGCAAAAAGAAGGAATTATACCATTATTACGTCGAACAGTATGATAAGAGTATAGCCCAGAAAACAATCATTCACTTTTTACTTATTCTAAAACATCACCTCAATTCATTTATGAATTGTAATATCCTGTATAATACACACCTCTATGATTGCTCCGTACATACTAACTCCTAATAAAGTAACATGTCAAATAACTAATAACGGGCACATTTACCGCATGTTTAAAAATAGAATGCTACCGGCCGCCATCTTGCCCGGCAGGACAGACCTTCAAACATTCCGAACAACCGCCTGAAGACTCTATCATGTTATTACACTTAAAGCGGTCAAACGTGGTGCCTTTGGTTTCATCGGGATGGGTTATTGCTGAAATCGGGCATACTTTTATGCAAGCCCCGTTACATTCTGGACATGGGTAATACTTATCGGCAGCCCTGGTGGCCGGTAAGGGAGCATCGGTAATAAGCGCCGACAGTCTTATTCTGGCGCCGAATTCCGGCGTCAGCAGCATACCGTGCCAGCCTATCGTCCCGATTCCCGCCATCTGCGCCAGCTTCACGAAAGGTATTACCCCTCTAATTTCACGGGAATCAAACGGGGCTCCGCCTGCCGGCAGCGGTATACCTTTATATCCAAGTTTGTGAAGTCTTTTAATAATATTATAGGCGTCCCAGTCCAGATACCCGTCGACCAGCTCCATGTTCCTTTTAGCGAGGTCGGAAAGGTACAGGTCTCCTACGCTGCGCTTCGAAGTGAAATGCTGGACAACCTCCTTAAATACCTCCGAGGCCAGTATTATCACTGATTGGGCACCAGGTATAATTTGTTGCGCCTTTTTATAAATTTCTGCCTCTTTATTCCTCCAATCATCGAGCTTAATAATGCCTGTTAAATCGGCGGTTATACCCTCAAACAGCATTTCACACTCTTTATTATCCAGTTCCATTCTTACTCACCCCCCGAATATTCGCCTGCAAAATAGTAATTAAACAGCCTCATTCTAACATACTTTCCAGGCTCTATTAAGACGCCCGTTCTCAACATTCCGTTTTCCCCGTCGCCCGTATACCAGACTGACCGAATAGCCTGATATTATAGCAGAGAAGACACACTAAGGTGGTCCAGGAAAGGTT
Organism: uncultured Dehalococcoidaceae bacterium; assembly: GCA_964414605.1. GTDB lineage: Bacteria > Chloroflexota > Dehalococcoidia > Dehalococcoidales > RBG-16-60-22 > JAFGPF01. Next base: position 121 of record CAYPYL010000114.1, on the reverse strand, counting down.
AGGCCGCAGCACGATATCTATTACGCTTGATATATACTCCTGTGTAACTCCCGGCGGGAAGCCGCAGCAAAATGGTTTGACGATGTAGTAAAGGTAAGGCATAATGATAAAGCGGTTAATA
>CAYPYL010000113.1:1447-4608 GCA_964414605.1 uncultured Dehalococcoidaceae bacterium | reverse complement strand
TTTCCCGGTGGCGGGCGCTGTGGCACTGTAAATTTACCGCCACGGGCAGGGAGGTGATGTGGGTGGGGTAGCTCTCCGCGTGCACGGCCAGGGCGGTGACTCTCCCCCCATATCCCATCGGACCGATTCCCAAATTATTAACCTTTTCTAAAATCTCTTTTTCGAGGTCGGCGGTCCCGGCATCGGGGCTGGGCTCGCCGACTTTACGCAGGAGGGCGTGTTTGGCCATGGCGATAGCCTTCTCTGCCGTCCCCCCTATACCCACCCCGACGATTAACGGGGGGCAAGGCTTGCTCCAGGCCTCTTCCACGGCATTAACGACGAACTCCACCACGCCCTGCCGTCCCGCCGCGGGCAGCAGCATACCCAGCTTCGCCATGTTCTCGGCGCCGCCGCCCTTGGGCAGCACGGTAATTTTAAGTCTGTCGCCGGGGACGATTTCGGTATGGATGACCGCCGGGGTATTATCGCCGGTGTTGGCGCGGTCGGAAAAGGGCTTCGTCACCATCGACTTGCGCAGATATCCTTCGTCGTAGGCTTTCCTTACGCCTTCGTTGACGGCTTTATATAAGTCGCCACCGGTAATGTGAACGTCCTGTCCCAGCTCTAAAAATACGACGGCTGTGCCGCAGTCCTGGCAGAGGGGGATTTTCTCGCTACGGGCGATATCCGCGTTCTTGAGAATCGTGTCGATGACTTCCCGACCCGGCGGTGATTCTTCCCTGCGGCGCGCATTTTTGAGGGCTTTTCGTACGTCTTCGCCGAGTTCGTAGTTGGCCTTTACGAAGAGTTTCGCGACGGCTCCGGTAACGGCTCCGGCACTAATCTCCCGCATTGGCTGGATCGCCTTCCGCAAGCAGTTTCCTTAGCTCGATAATCATTTCCGGGACGTCGATTTTCATGGGGCAGCGCTGCCGGCACCGCCCGCAGGTAAGGCAGGTATAGGCTATGGACGCCGCCTTTTCCATATCTTTGTTGACTATCGCCGCCCAGACGGCGCCGATACCCGTGAAATACTTATCGCCGAAGTGACCGGCGGTCACGGCGAAGACGGGGCACTCGTAGAGGCAGCCGCCGCAACGCAGGCAGTAAAGCGCCTGGGCCAGCCGGGGGTATCCGGCAAGTCGGGTCCTGCCCCCGTCCAGGAAGATGACATGGAACTCCTTGGGTCCGTGGGCGCCGTAGGTGGTCTCCTTCTCGATATCGCCGGTCTTGCTCGGTCCGGATACCAGGCTCACGTAGGAAGGGACGGCGTAGTTGGCGTAGCGCCAGGTTACCTCGGACACCTTGTAAGCATCGCTTAGTGCTGGCACCAGCTTTTCCATCCCCACCAGGGCGATGTGGACCGGCGGGGCGCCGGTAGCCAGGCGTATATTGCCCTCGTTCTCGATGATGAACAGCGTGCCGGTCTCGGCGGCGACGACGTTGGCGCCGCTGATGCCGATATCGGCGCGGAAGAACTTATCCCGCAGGTATTCCCGGGCCGCCGCCACCAAATCGGCAATCTTGGAGTCCGGGGCTATTTCCTGTCCCATGACCTTGGAGAAGAGACGGGCGACGTCCTCCCTCGGCACGTGAATCGAAGGCGACAGTATATGCATCGGGCGCGACCCCATTTTCTGGATGATGAACTCGCCGAGGTCGGTCTCGTAGACTTCGTTGCCTTTCTCCTCCAGGTACTCGCGCAGGCCTATTTCCTCGCCGGTCATCGTCTTTCCCTTGACCACCAGCTTTTTACTTCCGGTAAGTCCGGCGATAATCCCCAGGGCTTCGTCCGCCGTCCTGGCGATATAGCCCTTGCCGTTGTTCTCCTCGATGGCGGTCACCGCCTGCCGGGCGAGTTCTTCCATGCGCGGTATAGCGGCCTCTTTGATTTTACGTACCTCTTCCGCCATTTCCACCGTATGGGGGAATTTTTCCAGGGCATTTTTCACATTGGAGCGGAAGCTCTTTACCGCCCGGGACAGCGCCAGGCGGAGGCTGACGTCGTGGGCGGCCCCCATTATTTCTTTTTTATAGTCTTTAAAATCGGACGTTTTTTTCATGTTTCCATAGCCGTGGCGACGACCTGCGAAAGGTCGAGTACTTCAACGCCTTCTACTTTCAGTTCCCGCAGTCCTTCCTTGAGCTGCATGATGCAGCCGGGGCAATGCGTCACGATAATATCGGCGCCGGTCTCCAGCAGCTCGGCGGCTCGGTTTACCGCCAGGACCTGGCTCAACTCCGGGAAAACGGTCTCGAACCCTCCCCCTCCCCCACAGCAGGTTGCCCACTCGCCGCGGGTCCAGTCCGGCTCCACCAGTTCGATTCCCTCTATGGCCTTTAAAATACGGCGCGGCTCCTCGACCAGGCTCAAGTAGCGCACCAGCTGGCAGGGGTCGTGGTAGGTAACCTTGACCTTCCCGGGATACTTCAGCTTGAGCGACGGAATTTTTTCGGCGACGACCTCCAGGAAATGTCTAACCTCCAGGTCATAGTCATCCACGTAAAGCGGGAAAAGCTTTGATACGGCGTGAGTGCAGTAGGGGACTACCCCGATAACCTGCTTTACCCCGAACGACTTGAGGGTACGGTAGGCACGGCGGGCGTTATCCGCAAACTGCGTTTGCAGTCCGGCATGGTTCAGCGGCGCCCCGCAGCAGGGCTCGTCCTCGGCCAGATAGCCCGGCTGAATACCCAGGTTGCGCAGTACCTTGACGACCGCTTCCAGTGGCTTTACTTCTTCCCTGCCGGGGAGGATATTCAGGGAAAGCACGTTGCTGTATATCCCGGGCAGGTTCAGCCCCAGCTTCTTCTGGAAACGGGCGAAGCGCATCGGCAATTCACTACCGATAACGCTTTTATCCACCCCCCGCGCCAGGGACATAAGCCTTTCCAGCTGCGCCGAATACTGGTAGCCGCAGCCGGCGAAGAAGATGGTCTCCGCCTGCCGGGGAAGGTCAAGCTTTTGCGCCCACCGGGCGCTCTGCTCCCTGGTAACGCCCAGGATGTTCTGGTGAGTGATGATGTTATCAGCGAGGTAGGTCAACCCGGGGGGAACTAATTCACTGTCCATAGTTGCTGCTTACTAATGATACATCCTCGGGGTTGGTCTGGCAAGTTATCGAAGTGAGTATAAATACAAATTGTCGGCTGATTTTCTTTGCCCCTCCTCCCCTCGT
>CAYPYL010000113.1:0-1347 GCA_964414605.1 uncultured Dehalococcoidaceae bacterium | reverse complement strand
CTCCTTGACACTGTGAGCATGGAATTGCTACACTTTTTGTTGTTTCCCTCATCACAGTATAAGTGGTAAACGTAAGGTAAAAAACATGAAGAAAATCGGCATCCTCTATCACCCCAAGGTAGAAGCTACCCGCAGGAAGGCCGGGGAACTGGAGGCATTCCTGAAAGGGCGGGGCATTTCCGTGTGGGTCTGTTCAGCCTGGGAAACGGAGAAAGCCCGCGGCAGTCTCGATGGTACCGAACTTGTCCTGACGGTGGGAGGAGATGGCACGATTCTGCGGGCGGTGCAGGTAGTAGTACCGGGGCAGACTCCTGTGGCGGGAATTAACCTGGGCAAACTCGGCTTTATGACCGAACTCGATGCGGAAGATACCCTGGAGAAACTGCCGGAGTTAATCGAGGCTGAAGGATGGATTGACGAGAGGGCGATGCTCCAGGTGGAACTGGTCGCACCAGCAAAGGAACCGCGGGTATTTCATGCCCTGAACGATGCCGTGGTGGCGCGGGGAGAAATCGCCCGCTTAATCAGGGTGGATGCCAGTGTCGACGGTCAGCCCCTGACCACTTATAAGACCGACGGCGTAATCGTGGCGACGGCTACCGGGAGTACCGGCTACGCGCTGGCGGCCCGCGGCCCCATCCTCTATCCGCAGTCGCGGGACTTTCTGCTGGTGCCGGTAGCCCCTCACTTGAGTTCGGCCTATCCCCTGGTATTGCCGGAGACGGCGGAGCTAAAGCTGCAACTCAACACCTATCACGCCGCCACGTTAAGCGTGGACGGGCATATCAACCTGCCTTTATCGGACGGCGATACCGTGGTGATAAGGCGCAGCCCGCACGTAGCGCGTTTCTTAAGAATACGTCCCGGAGTGTCTTTTTACAGCACCCTCGAGGAGAAGTTGAAAGGAAAACAAGGTGAATCAGGTAGAAAAAGCTAAAATCCAGGATGTTCCCCAGATACATAAACTGATTAACGACTACGCCAATAAGGGCGAAATGCTGCCGCGGCCTCTAAGCGAGCTTTACGAGGATATCCGCGACTACTTTGTCATCAAGGATGGGGAGGTCGTGCTTGCCTGCGCGGCGCTGCACGTAAGCTGGTCGGACCTGGCCGAAGTCAGGTCGATGGCTGTGGCCGAAAACTGCAAGCAGAAGGGACTGGGGGCCCAATTACTGGCAGCCTGCCTCAAGGAGTCGGGAGAGCTTGGGATTACTACCATCTTCTGTTTTACCTACCAGCCGAGTTTCTTCAAGCTGTACGGTTTCATCGATATCGATAAGATGGAGCTGCCACGCAAGGTCTGGACGGACTGCTTTCGCTGTCCCAAGTTCCCCAACTGCGATGAGA
>CAYPYL010000112.1:0-4715 GCA_964414605.1 uncultured Dehalococcoidaceae bacterium | reverse complement strand
GAACGCCTGCTTTGCAAGCAGGAGGTAGGGGGTTCGAATCCCCCCGGCTCCACTTCCGCCTCAATTTCAGTCAGCGTAAACGGGGGCATTCCATTTTAGTGATGAACAGGAGGCGCGCCGTCTATTACTCCCGGCGACTATATCATACCTCTCAAGCGTATGTCCAGGGCATCGCGGAGACCGTCCCCGACCATGTTGAACCCGAAGACCACTAACATAAGTGCCGCTCCGGGTGCAAACCGAGAGAATCGAGTACGATAGTAGGTACTCGCGGCCATCGTTTATCATGCTGCCCCACGTCTGGACCGCCGCCTCCACCCTTATTCCCAGAAAGCTAAGTCCGGCTTCGGCAAGGATCGCATTGCCCCCCATTATCGTGATGAAAACAGTAATAGGAAAAATGAGCTACCGGCTAAGCCACTATAGTTGACACAGGAGTGATTAATGATATAATACTACTATGCAAAAACGAAACAATTATTTCACGATGCGAAATCTATACTCGGATTCCAACCGCAAACCCAACGCCATAAAGTCCGTCTACCGTGCCGTAAACATACTTTTCTGCTTGTCCAACGATATCAATACCGTAACGGATATCTCCAGGAGCTGCGGACTATCCAAACCTACTGTCTACAGGCTACTGAAAACACTGGAAGATACGCTCCTGGTAACGCAGGACCCCGTTACGCACAGGTATTATCTGGGACCGCTGATTAACCAGATCGCCGCCAATCCGCAGGCAAACCACCAGTACCTGATAAACTGCGCCCTCGATGAGCTAAGGCGTTTATGGGACTTCTCGGGAGAGACCGTGGAGCTAAATATCATAGTCGGAATGCAGTATATCCGGTTATACGAAATCCAGAGCAAGTTCGAGTTAAAGGTCGTCGCCGGGCCCGACCCCGTAGGGCCGGTATATGTCGGGGCGACGGCTAAAGTGCTACTATCCCAGCTCGATGATAAAGAGCTGAAAACAGCCCTGAATTATATAAAACTCACCCGGGTGACCGAGCACTCTATCGTCGATAAAGATGAGCTGATGGCACAGGCAAAGGAGATACGGCGAAAGGGACACTCCGTCAGCTACGGGGAAAGGATCCCGGGCGCCTTATGCATATCCGCCCCTATCAAGAACTACTTCCTGCCGGTGGCTCTAAGTCTTGTAGGCCCGGTAAGCCGTCTGGAGCCGAGAATAGACGAAATGATAAAAGAAGTCGTTGCGGGTTCCAGCCACATTACCGATAGTATTGCAGAATTTTTCCGGGAAAAGGGGGTGATAACTAACGCACAGGTAACAGTATGAAGCATAACTATCTAATAGTTAAGGAGAGGAAGGAATAATGAAAAAATTTTTAGTACTACTGATTGCTATGGCCCTTGTCATAATGGCGGTCGGCAGCTTCACATCCTGCGCCGAACCAGAACCGGAACCGGCCCCAGCCCCAGCCCCGGCACCTGCACCTGCCCCGGCACCGGCACCAGCGCCCGAACCGGTTGTCCTGAAGATGGCCAGCGGCGCCATGGGCCCCTACGTTACAGATGAGCAGGCTTTTTGCGATGCTTTTAACGCCCGCTGCGGCCCGGATTATACCATCGAATATTACCCGTCTGAACAAATGCTTTCTTTCCCCGAGCTTCTTGATGGTGTGAGGACCGGAGCCGCCGAACTGGGCGCCGTCACTCCCAGCGCCAACTCTTTCGACGACCCGAGACTAGGCGCCAATGAAATACCATTCCTGTTCAACAATATTCATGCAGAAATCGATGCGGTGGCTAAGATACAGCCGATGATAAACGAAGTATTGGAAGAGAAATTCAACCAGAAGCTGCTCTGTATGCACAACTATACCGCAGTAGAACTCATTGCCACCAAGCCGGTCAAGACCCTAGAGGATTGGGACGGACTACTGGTCCAGGCAATCTCTCCCACGACCGCGGCGGTGATAGATGCGTTGGGCGGTGCCGCCGTGACCGGCATGTCGTATACCGAGTCCTACTCCCTACTGGAGAAAGGGACGGTGGAAGCGGTGATAACGGCACCGGCCGCCATGAATATATTCCTGCTGTCTGATGTGGCCAAATATGTGTCGTCGACCTACCTGGTAGCTGCTTTACACGGATTTTCCATAAATTTGGACGCGTGGAACAAGCTGCCTAAGAATGTCCAGGATATAATGCTTGAAGAAGCCAAAAAGACTTCAGATAAAATCGACCAGTGGTTGATAGGAGAATGGGATGCAGACTTCCAAAGATTAACCGATGCCGGGGTAGAGGTCTATATAGTACCCCAGGGCGAGGTAGACAGATGGAAAGCGGCGTGCCAGCCGGTTATCGACGACCAACTGGCCATGCTGGGTGATTTTGGTACGCAGGTAATGGCGATTGCCGACGAGGCAAATGCCAAGTATCCTCGTTAAGTGAAGTGAGAGGGTGAAATACGCCCGCGACTGTGGAGTCGCGGGCGGTTGCCCTGCGGGCAACAAGCGCTAATTCCAACCTGGAGTTATAAATTTGTTATTAAGAGTGGTGCAGAAACTGGATCACTGGATTGGGAGCGTGACGCAACTGCTTCTGATGGTGAGCGGGGCGATGATACTGGTGATGGCGTGGGTGGAAACATACGGCGTGGTGAAGCGGTATGCGTTTCATGCCCCCGACCCACTAGCTTATGAGCTAAGCACCATGTTTCTCCTATTCTGCGGCGTCCTGGCTGTAGCCGGCGTGGAGAGGCTGGACCAGAATGTCAGGAACGACATTGTCGCTTCCCGTTTTCCATCCACGATGAAATTGATTGTTCTCAATACGATTTTCCCGTTGATGGCGCTCGTTTTTTGCGGCGTACTCACCTGGAAGAGCCTGGATAACGCGCTCTATGCGCTGGACATCGGCCAGGTAAGCCAATCGACGTGGAGAACGCCGCTGGCGCCCATCAAAATGGTTATTCCTTTCGGCTACACTTTGCTCTGCATTGTTCTCATAGGGAAAATCTGTAGAGGCATTGCTTTATTGTGCGGCTGGAAGAGACAGGAACAGACGGAATAACCGTGATACCGTACCGTAAATTATAGATAGAGGTATTTATGGACTTTGCGACAGGAGCGATAGTATGCGTAGCGGGCATGCTCTTTTTAATGATGATGGGCATGCCGGTTATCTTCGCCCTGGGGTTTACCGCCCTGTTCGTCGCCTACTTCACTTTCGGTGCTTTCAGCCTGGATAAAATAGGCTGGACCACGTTCAATACCCTTTATAACATCAACTGGACGCCCCTGCCGCTTTTCGTCCTCATCGCCTGTCTTATTGCGGAAACGAAAATAGGCGAAGACATCTACGATGCCGCCCGGAACTGGTTATCACGCATTCCCGGCGGTCTTATCGTTACGAGCATCTGGGGCGAGGCCGCCATGGCGGCCGCCATAGGTACCAGCACCGCTACTATCCTGGCGGTGGGCAAGGTGGCCGAACCGGAATTTGAGAGATACGGTTATGACAAGGGGCTGGCCATGGGCGGGCTGTGCTGCGGTGGTGTTCTCGGACCCTTAATCCCGCCCAGCGCCGGCATGATTATCTACGGAGTCCTTTCGGAGACATCAATCGGCCATCTCTTCATGGCGGGCATGGTACCGGGGGTTCTCCTGGCCTTAATGCTGGCGTCAGTCGCCGTTATTATTTGCCTGCGAAATCCCAAGCTCGGTCCCCCCGTGGGCAGCGTCAGCTGGAAAAAGCGTTTCTCCTCGTTAAAGAGGGTCTGGCCGATAGTGGTAGTGATGCTGTCCATCCTGGGCTCCATTTACATGGGTATCGCCTCACCTACCGAAGCTGCCGGCGTGGGTTGCGTGGTGGTGCTGCTCATCGGGTTCTTCGTCTTTCACCTTCGCTGGGAGGGATTGAAGCGGGCTTTAAAGGAAACGGCGATTATCAACGGCATGATTCTGTTCATGATGATAGGAGCCTGGCTGTTTTCTTACGTCATCGGCAGTTCCGGCGTAGTCAAGACGATAACCGCTTTCGTAACATCATCCGATATGTCCCCCTGGCTGGTAATTATCGCCATAAATATCCTGCTTTTAATCCTGGGCTGCTTTATCGACGCCATAACCATCATGCTGCTGACTGTGCCAATTTTCGTTCCCTTGATCGAAGCCCTGGGGTTCAACACGGTATGGTTCGGCGTTCTCTACGTGGTCAACATGCAGATAGGCCTGATCACACCGCCTATGGGCCTGGAGCTGTTCATGATGAGGACCGCTTTTAACATCCCGGTGGACAAGCTCCTCCGGGGGGTGTTTCCGTTCCTGATAGCCCTGTTCATCTTCCTGGCCCTGCTGATAGCCTTTCCCCAGATAAGCCTCTGGCTTCCCGGCATGATGAGAGGCACCTAATCATATATGCCTGAAAATCAAATACTTCCGGAAAGTATAACCGCTATATACTTCGCCCCGTCCGTTTTAAAAAGCGGCCGTTGAATTGCCGTTATCAATTAGGGAGGTTAAGTATGATGTCCACTCCGAGAGATTATTCCGCGCTGGAAAAGTTAAATCTGGAAAGAAAGCCCGTGGGCGTTAAGTTCCTGCCGACCCTGCCGGAGGGTATCGCGAGGCTGAAGGAAAAACGGGCCTTTTGCGAGATGTTCAAAGAAGCGCAGGAGTCAGACCCGTTTTACGTGCAGGAAGAAGATTTTATATGCGTCGAGCCGATGATACTGGGCATGA
>CAYPYL010000111.1:0-4727 GCA_964414605.1 uncultured Dehalococcoidaceae bacterium | reverse complement strand
CCGCCGAGGTCGTAGACGGCGATGGTCTCGTCGCCCTTTTTATCGAGTCCGTACGCCAGCGCAGCGGCCGTGGGCTCGTTGATGATACGCAGCACTTCAAGGCCGGCAATCTTACCGGCATCCTTGGTCGCCTGGCGCTGGGCGTCGTTGAAGTAGGCCGGCACGGTAATAACGGCCTCGGTGACCTTATCGCCGAGATAAGCCTCGGCATCGGCCTTGAGTTTCTGAAGAATCATGGCCGAAATTTCCGGCGGGCTGTATTCCTTGTCGCCCATGACGACGTGAACGTCGTTATTGGCCGCCTTGGTAGCTTTATAAGTTTTACGCTCGGCGTCTTCTTCTACAGGGAGTTCACGTCCGGCGGGCTCTCCGTATTTACGCCCCATGAAGCGCTTGATTGCATAGATGGTATTTTCCGGATTGGTAATGGCCTGCCGCTTGGCTATCTGGCCTACCAGCCGCTCTCCGTTCTTATTAATGGCTACCACCGAGGGCACGAGGCGGCTTCCCTCGGAACTGGTGATAACTACGGGCTCTCCACCCTCCAGCACCGCCACCTCGCTGAAGGTCGTGCCCAGGTCTATGCCTACTGCTTTTCCCATTTACTCTTCCTCCTTTATATCTGCTTCCCCGTTGCCTACCACTACTCTGGCGGGCCGGATCAGCTTATCATGCAACATATAGCCTTTTTGAAATTCCTCGATGACGATGCCTTCTTCGCCTTTATCCTGCCTCAATGCTTCGTGGAAATTGGGATCGAAGGCTTCTCCCATCGCTTTAATCTCTTTAACCCCCTGGCCTTCCAGGATGGTCTTGAACTTACGGGACACCAGCCTGATGCCTTCCACCCAGTCGTGTTGTTTATACCTGGGAGGAACGGCATCCAGCGCCCGCTCCATATCATCGACGACGGGCAGAAGGCCGAGGATAAGGTTGGCGTTGGCGTAAGTGTTAAATTCCTGCCTCTCCTGCTCGGAGCGCCGCTTGTAGTTGATGAAATCGGCCTGGGCACGCTGCCAGCTGGCCAGGTATTCTTCCGCCTTATTCTTTTCCTCGGCGAGGGCCTTTTCCAGGCTCTCCATGTTTTTTATTTCATCAGCCTCGGACTCCGGCCTGCCCTTTTTAGTCTCGCCCGGTTCTTTTCGAGTCATTATTCCCAGTCCTTTTCGAGATGTATATCATTACCGTAAAGTCCGGATACCAGCTGTCCGAGCACCGAAGACAGGTAATAGACCGTGGGTATGGTGCGGGAATAGGGCATCCGGGTGGGACCGACGACGGCAATAGTGCCGGTGGCTTCCTCGGGTAGTCCGTACCGGCAGATGACTATGCTACAGTCCTTGATGGCTTCATCTTTATTTTCTTTGCCGATGATTACCTGAACGCCGTGCGGACTCAACCTGGAAGGAACGATTATCTTTAAAAACTCGCGGTTTTCCACCAGCTCCATGAGCGAGCCCATCCGGTCGCTGTGGGAGAACTCCGGCTGATTGAGAATAAAGTGCCATCCCTCCAGGTAAGGTTCCTGGTATTCCTGGCTGTCCTCGGCCTTCATGATTTCCAGGAGGAAATCGGTTGCCTGCTTTTCCAGCGGCGTAAGCTCCAGCTTTTTCTCGGAAATCTGCCGGGCAGTCGCACCGATATATTCGCTGTTCAGCTTGCCGCTGATAACCGATAAAGTAGGTTGGGATACATCGTCGTCAAAGGTGATTAATGTCTGCTTGACTTTAGCGCCTTCAAGAACCACTATCGCCAGCACGCGGGCGCCCTGAACGGCTATCATCTCCATGTGCTTCAGCTTGCAGTCGGTCGATTTCGGAAGGCTGACCACCGCCACGTTCTGTACCAGCTTGGCCAGGAGGGTGGCCGTAAGGCTTACCCAGGCTTCCACCTCCCTTTCCACTTGGTGGAAGGTATGGCTGATAAGGCGCTGCTCCTCATGAGGGAGGTTGACGGGTTCGATCGACCCCACATAATGGCGGTATCCCTTGTCCGAGGGAACACATCCGGCCGAAGTGTGGGGTCGGATGAGGTAGCCTTCTCTTTCCAGGAGCGCCATCTCGTTGCGGATGGTGGCCGGACTGACACCCAGGTTCGCCTCATCGGCAACGACCTGTGAGGGCACCGGTACCGCCCGATTGATGTATTGCCCGACGATGTAATTCAGTATTTTCCCGCTTCTTTCGGTTATCATCCGTATCTCCATTAGCAGTCTAACCGCGAGACTGCTAATAATAATCTAGCACTTAAGGGTGTCTTTTGTCAAGAGAATTATCGGGCGTTCTGGGCGATTCTTGAACGTGATTACCGCCTGTGATAAACTAATAACGTGGATATTACCTGGTTGGGACACTCATGTTTTAGGATTAAGGGTAGTAAAGCTGTCATTATTACCGACCCGTTTCCCCCGGACCTGGGTTATTCCCTGGGAAAACAGACTGCCAATATAGTCACAGTCAGCCATCAGCACCCCTCGCACTCGTATATCGAGGGTATTAGTGGGGAGCCGAGGCTGGTTAAAGGACCCGGCGAATATGAAATCAGCAACGTGCTGATTATCGGTATAGCCACGTATCACGACGCCATCAAGGGGCAATCGAGGGGAAAAAATACGGCCTACCTGATGGAGATTGATGGGATTGCGGTCTGTCACCTGGGTGACATCGGGCATGTGCTAAGTGACGAGCAGGTGGAGGAGATGGGAAACGTAGATGTGCTGCTCCTGCCGGTAGGCGGAGTGAACACCATAAACGCCGCCCTCGCCGCCGAGGTTATCCGTAAGATAGAGCCCAAAGCGGTAATCCCCATGCATTATAAAACGCCGGTCCTGAACAGGGACCTGGACCCGGTGGAGAACTTCCTCATGGAAATGGGAATGGGGCAGGTCGAGCCGCGCCCCAAGCTATCGGTCAGTAAGTCGAACCTGCCCCCGAGTACGCAGGTATTCGTCCTGAATTATCCGGGGTCGTAAGCCCCCCTTCATTGTCTTTCCCCGCCCGTGCCTCCCGGTACCTTCCGGAGCTTTTCACGTAGTGGTTGGAGCGATTGCGTAATTGCGCAATAGCTCAATCGTTATCCAGAAAGTCCAGCAGCAGGCGGACGAACGCTTCGCGGTTCTGCTGTTGGGGGGCGTGTCCGTAGCCCGGCAGTATTTCGAGTCGCGCGTCCGGTATCAGCTTCGCCGCCTGACGGGCGTTGGATACCGGCATATAGGGGTCGAGACTTTTCCAGACGAGGAGCGTCGGCGTGGCCAGGCCGGCCAGCTTATTGGTGCCGACATGGTTATAATCGTCGCCTTCCCTTGGCAGGAAGGTGGGATGGGGCTGCGGCTGGCGGAGGAGCTTGCGTAGCGCCCAGAAGAAAGTAAACAGGGCGGAGCCGAACCGGGAGATATTGCCGAGTCCGGAGGCATCGATGAGGACCAGCTTGACGGCACTCTGGTTATCTCGAAGGGCGACGTCCAGGCATACCCTGGCCCCGAACGAATGCCCGACGAGGACCGGTTTTTCCAGCTGGAGCGATTTAATGAACCCGGTTAAAAAATCGCTGAAATCGGAAAGGTAATACCCCTTCTCGTTTCTTTCGTTCTTGCCGAAGCCGATAAGGTCGGGTGCGTAGAGGGTATAGCGGTGGGAGAGGGCATTGATGGTGCCATACCAATCGCGGGAGTCGCTGGCGCCGCCGTGTACCAGGACGACGGGCTGGCCGCTGCCAGCTTTAAGGTAATGCGCCCGGTATCCGTTTACGTTTAGTTTGAGTTCCTCGACGCCGGTCCGGCCTTTTCTACTCTCCTTTGTCACTTTGCGAAGCCTCTATTCTAATAAAATTAATAAATCCTTCCAGCAGGCGGGAAACCACCCTCTCCTGTCGGTAAATGCAGTAAAACTCACGACTTAGCCGGAGTCCTCGCACGTTGACCTGCCTCACCATTCCCTGGCCCGTCCCCCTTCTTACGGCTAAGTCGGAAACGAAGGCTATGCCGGCACCGGCGGCTACCGCCGAGACAACCGCCTGGGTCGTCCCCAGGACGAGTTGGGGGGTAAACCTGTGTAAGTCGACTCCTGCCCGGGAAAGCTTACTTTCCAGGTTGTGCTGCGTGCCCGAGGTAGCCTCGCGGAAGATAAGCGGCTCGCCTTCCAGCTCGTCCGGGGATATTTCGCCCTTCCGGGCGAAGGGGTGCTCCGGCGAAACGACAAGGACGATTTCGTCGGTGGCGAATTTGAAGGGCACCAGGTCCTGTCCTTCCGGCGCCACGCCGCAGAATCCTACCTCGTAGGTACTATCGCGCACCCTTTCGATAACCGTAAGAGAATCGGAGATATCCACCTGGATTTTTACGGCGGGGTACCGCTGCTTGAATTTAGCCAGGAGCGGGGGAAGCAGGAACTCGCCGGGGATGGTGCTGGCGGCAATGAGCAGGTCGCCGGAAATCTCCTCGCGCATCTGCTCCAGGTCATGCAGGAGAAGGTCGCGTTCCGTCTCTACCGACTCGGCGAAGCGGAGCAGTCGCTTGCCGGCGGCGGTCAGGGTAATCGCCCGCTGGGTGCGGTCGATTAAGCGTATGCCGAGTTCATGTTCCAGCTTCTGAATCTGGAACGATACCGCCGGCTGGCTGATGGCCAGCTTCTTGGCTACTTCAGAGAAACTGCCCAGCCTGACGATTTCCCGGAAAGTTTTAAGATGTTCGATATTCATGTTTTCTGATAATATAAATATTATTTATCTTG
>CAYPYL010000110.1:0-4758 GCA_964414605.1 uncultured Dehalococcoidaceae bacterium | reverse complement strand
ATTACCTTCCGTATCGTAAACAGCGACGATATCGCCGCGTTTGAACCTGCCCTCCACCCGCTCAATGCCGGCGGAGAGGAGGCTCCGGTTCTGTTTCTTGAGCGCCGTGGCGGCGCCGGTATCGATTATCAGTTTGCCCCGGGTGCAGAGTCCGGAAAGCATCCAGCGCTCACGACTCTCCAGTTTGGTGGAGGCGGGTGGGAACCTGGTCCCGATGGACTCCCCGGCGGCCAGCCGCAGGATAATGTCCGGCTCGCGGCCATCGGCGATTATCACGTTGACGCCGGAGGACGTGGCCAGGGCGGCGGCCTCTATCTTGGTTATCATGCCGCCGGTACCGAGGTTGCTCCGGGTTATGGCTCCCAGCTTTTTTATCTTCGCGTCTATCTTGGTCACTACCGGCACGAGCTGGGAAGAGGGGTCTCTGGAGGGGTCGGCGGTATATAGACCACCGATATCGGTCAGTATCACGAGCAGGTCGGCATCGACCAGATTGGCTACCATCGCCGAGAGATTATCGTTATCGCCGAACTTGGACTCCTTAATCTCGTCGATAGAAACAACGTCATTTTCGTTAACGATGCAGATAACGCGCAGCTCCAGCAAAGCCAGCAGGGTATTGCGGGCATTGAGGTAACCGGCGCGGTCGGAGAGGTCGGCCTTGGTCAGCAGGGCCTGCGCCACGGTAATACCATGCTCGTCGAAAAGACGCTCGTAGATATTCATCAGCCGGCTCTGCCCCACCGATGCCAGTACCTGCTTGAAAGGTATGCCCCTGATATCCTTGGCCAGTCCTAGCTTGTACCGCCCAGACGCTATGGAGCCGGAAGAGACGAGAATCAGCTCCGCTCCTTTATCATGGAGTTGCGCTATCTGGGCTATCAGGCGGGACATTATTTCCCGGTCGAGCTGGTTGCTCCCGCCGGTAAGCAAGCGGGTTCCCATCTTCACAACGATGCGCCGGTACGCCAGGTCCGGCGATTTGGCTTTCTTGCTGCTTTTACTCATGTCTTTTACACGGTTATTTTTTACCATTATAACAATCTATGAGCGGTTGAACAAGGCGCTGGTTGTGGTGTATTCTGATTAGGCTGCGCGTATGAGAAAAATATCGCAAATCAGGATGAAGAATGTCCTGCCCGCTATCTCTTTCGTGACCTTTATCGGCTTTCTGGATACGCACCTGCTGATTCCGGTAATGGCTCTCTATGCTTACGAGTTGGGGGCGGGAGTGGGCGTAGTGGGGCTTATCATCGGCCTGTATTCCATACTGAACACCCCGGCGAATATCTTTTTCGGTCGGCTGGTGGACAGGGTCGGCTACAAGCTGCCGCTGGTGGCCGGACTCATCGGGGATACCGTCAGCATGTTCCTGTACACGCTGTGCCGCCTGCCGTTTCACCTGGCGCTGGTGCGGGTGCTTCACGGCGTAACCGGCGGCATGGTCGGCCCTTCAACGATGTCGGCGATAGTCCAGCATAGCGGAGAGGAAAGGCGGGGCAGGGCTATGGCGGTCTACGGGATGTCCCTGGCGGCGGCGACCCTCGTGGGATATGGCTTGAGCGGGTTCATTGCTTCCCGTTTCGGCTATAAAGTGGTCTTCTGGCTGGGCGGGGCGCTGCTGTTAGCGGGCGTGGCGGTAGCGGCGTGGCTGCCGGGAGGTACAAAAATTGATAACGTCGAACTAAAGGCGACGCCCGGCGAGGTATGGGGGAAGGTAAAGGAACTGGTGAGCAGAAAGGGGCTTATCAGCCCTTTTATCACGATATTCGCGCAGTATTTTTCCTTCGGCGGCGTAGTGACGCTTTTACCCATCTATCTTAAGGGCATGGGCATGGAGGCCTTCCATGTCGGCATATCGCTGGCGGTTTTCGCGGTCCTGTTTATCATCCTGCAAATGCCCGCGGGCATGCTGTCCGACCGCGCGGGGAGGGCGAGACTGATTATCGCCGGTCTGACCCTGGGCGTTATCGCCCTGGCGCTGCTGCCGTGGGTGGAGGCTTTCCCCTTGCTGCTGGTCGTCATGGCGCTGTACGGAGCGGCTTACGGCATGATTTTCCCGGCGGCTTCGGCCCTGGTGGCCGACAATACATCTGCCGGTGAGCGGGGACTGGGCACCGGGATTTACCATGCCCTGCTGACGGCCGGGGTAGCCATCGGCGCGCCGGTTATCGGCTGGGCCGGCGGGGTGCTGGGAGTTGAGAGCGGTCTGGCATTGAGTTCCGGCGTCATGGTGCTGGCTTTAATAACGACGTTGATTGTCAGGAAGCATATCTAGTCCTGATAGCTGTTCTGTGTTAAAATTCAAAAAAGGGCTGGTCGCAGGCGACGAGCCCTAGAGGTGTTTGGGAGGATATATTGCCGGATATAAGCAGGTTGTTAAAAATTATCGGACCTTTGCCCGCCTATGGAGCGATTCTGGGAGGACTGAAAGAGAAGAGCGATAGCACGCTGGTGGCGCTGGATGCCGCCAAGCCTTATTTGACGGCCGCTTTATATGAAGACCTGCACCTGCCGATGGTGGTGGTCACCGCCCAGCCGGAGAACGCCAGGAAACTCCAAGAGCAGCTTACGAGTTGGTGCCGTTCCGGGCAGGTCAGGCTGTTCCCGGAACCGGATGTCCTGCCCTACGAACGCCTATCCTCCGATACGACCACCGAGATGGAGCGGATACAGGTGCTCTCGGGGCTGGACGGGGGCGCAAATGATGAATCTGATATATATCCCCCGCTGGTGGTCGCCTCGGCGGCGGCGCTGATGTCCAGAACGACGCCGCAGGACGTATTTCGTTCCGCCTGCTTTAGCCTGAAGCTGGGGATGGACATACCGCCTTTCGAGCTGTTAAACAGGCTGCAGGGGATGGGATACCGGATGGAAAATGTGGTGGAGGTACCGGGCGCCGTGAGTCACCGGGGCGGCATTATCGATGTTTTCCCTCCCACCAGCGAGATGCCGGTGCGACTCGAATTTTTCGGGGATACCATCGACAGTATCAGGACTTTCGACCCCGCCGGGCAGCGCTCGATTGAAGTGGTGAACGGAGCAGCCATCGGGCCGGCGGAGGAACTGCTGACCCCCCGGCAGATGGACAGGCGGTCGCTGGAGGCTATCCTTCAGGGCATCGACCTTTCCGGTTGCACCGCCGAGGTCAGGCAGCAGTTCCGGCAGGACACGGAAATGATGCTCGGTGGGGAGTTGACACGGGAGGCGCAGTTTTATGCGCCTTTATTCAACAGCGGCAGCCTCCTCGACTATCTGCCCCCGGACACCCTGCTCGTGCTCGATGAGCCTTCACTGGTGGAACAGGCCGCAGCCGACCTCGATGCCGAGGCCGGGCAGCTGCGTTCGGAGAAGCTGGAAAGGGGAGAACTACCCCGCAATTTCCCCCGGCCTTACTTTACCTGGGAAGAGCTTACGCCCGGGATGGAGGGTCGGCAGAAGCTGAACCTGGCAGCCTGGGGTATCGAGGAGAGGGCGGACTTTATCTCCGCCCCCGGCTACGCCGGCAGGCTGCCGGACTTCCTCAAAAAGGTCGCGGAACTTAAAGAGCAGCAAAAACGCATCATCATTATCAGCCACCAGGCAAGCCGACTCTCCGAGCTGCTCGCCGGGGAGGATATCATTGCCGCCCCGGTTGAGGAGGTTACCGAAGTGCCCGGTCCCGGCGCGCTGGTGCTGGTGCAGGGGTCGTTGCCGGAGGGCTGGGTCATGGGAGGGGAGACGTATCTCTTCACCGACGCCGAGATATTCGGCTTCGTCAAGCAACGCCGGCTTGTCAAGAAGCGTCCCGCCCCCCGCCACAAGCTTATGGTTGACATAATTCCCGATGACTTCGTGGTGCACGTCGAACACGGCATCGGCAGATTCACCGGTGTGACCACCCTCAAGACCGCCGGAGTGGAGAAGGAATACCTCGTCCTGAAGTACGCGGCGGGTGATATTTTATATGTGCCAACCGACCAGATAGACCGGGTGAGTCGTTATATCGGGGCGGGGGACCGGCCGCCGGCGTTAAGTCGACTCGGCACGCAGGAGTGGGTCAGGACGAAGCAGCGGGCTAAAGAAGCCGCGGAGTTGCTTGCTCAAGAGCTTCTGGCGTTGTACGCCTCGCGGGAGGTCGTACCGGGTTTTGCTTTCTCCCGGGATTCACTCTGGCAGCAGGAACTGGAGTCGGCTTTCCCCTACATTGAGACGCCCGACCAGCTGGAGGCTTTACAGGAGGTAAAGGGAGACATGGAGAGGCCTCGCCCCATGGACCGGCTGGTCTGCGGGGACGTCGGCTACGGTAAGACGGAAGTCGCCATCCGGGCAGCTTTCAAGACGGTCATGGACGGTCGGCAGGTAGCGGTGCTGGTACCCACCACCGTGCTGGCGCAGCAGCACTTCGAGACGTTCTCCGAGCGACTCGAAGCCTTCCCGGTGCGCGTCGAGGTGTTGAGTCGGTTCCGCTCCCCGGCGGAGCAGCGGGAAATAGTCGAGGGCGCGGCGAACGGTTCCGTGGACATCTGCATCGGCACGCACCGTCTCATCCAGAAGGACGTATCGTTTAAAAATCTCGGACTGCTCATCATCGACGAGGAACAGCGGTTCGGCGTGAACCACAAGGAGCATTTAAAGAAGATGCGGCAGGAGGTGGACGTGCTGACCTTGAGCGCCACCCCGATTCCCCGCACCCTGCACATGTCACTGGTGGGGGTGAGGGACATGAGCACCATGGAGACGCCGCCGGAGGAACGCCTGCCGGTGAAGACATATGTC
>CAYPYL010000109.1:0-4777 GCA_964414605.1 uncultured Dehalococcoidaceae bacterium | reverse complement strand
GGGCGCAGTCGCTGGACGAATACCTCCGGGCCCACCCCGAAAGCTACCGGCACCTGCTCCCCTCTGGAGGCGGTCTTTAGGTAACGCTTATAATCGGAAACAACTTCCCCAATCCGGTTTGACCTGCTTATGTCTCACCTTATCTTGGAAATGGACTTTACTTACCTGCGGCCTCATCGAGATAGCTTCGATATCGGGTCAGGTAACGCATTACTCTGGCTGCACGGCGGGCGTTGCCCTGCACCGGGATTTTCTCCCTGCGGAAAAGAGCAGCTATGGCGGGGTCGGGAGTTAAGTCGCGCGACTGCCAGAGATAGAATACCGGTTTTCCATATTCCGCCGCCTTTTCCCCGATTAACTTCAGGTTTCTCTTTTCCTTTTCCCGTTGAGCTTTTATTTGCTTGTCGTTAAGTCCCAGGCGGTCGACCAGTAAAGTCCTGTCAATCACAATCGGTGCCAGCAGGAAGACAGCATCTATGCCGGCATCTTCAAACAGTGCTATGAGCAGGTCGGTTATTGCCGATAACTCGTTGACGCCGGGTCCGGCCATATCGACGGGGTTTCGGCGGGGCCACCGCGGGGGCAGATATTTATCCAGTTTCTTAAGCGTGGATTCTTTAAGTTTACCTATGGTCAAACCTTCTTTAACGCAGGCTTCAGCGGTCAATGCCCCCGGTCCACCTCCGACACTAAGGATACCTATCCGGTTACTCCGGGGCAGCGGGCAGTTGCGTAACGCATATACCACGTCGCAGAGCTCATCATCGTCCTCGACTCTGATTACGCCCGACTGCTTGAAGGCGGCGTCGTATACTTCATCGGCACCGGCTAGCGCCCCGGTGTGCGACATTACGGCTCGGGCAGATTCTTCAGTCCCGCCAACCTTGAGGACGACAATCGGTTTGCGGATGGTAATTTCTCTGGCCAGTCGTATGAAACGTCTGCCATCACGGAGTCCTTCGATGTAAGCGGCGATGATATCGGTGTCATCGTCTCCCGCCAGATATTCCAAGTAGTCTTCCATACGCAGGTTGACTTCATTGCCGGTGCTTACATATTTACTAAGACCGACCCCGGCGGCCTTCAAGCTGTGTATTATCCTGAAACAAATGTTGCCGCTCTGCGAAAGGACAGCGACCTTTCCACTGGACTTTTCGACTGCCTGTCCGAAGGTCGATAATCGCGACCGCGTATCGGCGTGCCCCATGCTGTTCGGGCCGATGAAGCGTATGCCCCCACGGCTGGCAATCCCGGATAGCTCATTCTCAAGTTCACGACCTTCCTTGCCCGTTTCCCCGAACCCGGAGGAAATAACAATGGCGGCTTTAACGGCTTTCGAGATACATTCGCATAATACTCCGGGAACCAGCTGCGCCCTGACGATTATCACCGCCAGGTCGACCATGTCCGGTATGTCTGCGATGTTGCGGTAAGCCTCGATACCGAGAATCTCGCCGCCTTTGGGATTGACCGGATATATCTTCCTCCCCTTAGTTCCGAGTAGGCCCCTCATGGCGTTGTTTCCCCACGAACCCGGCGTGTTGGATGCTCCGATGATAGCGATAGATTTGGGTGAAAAAAGGTATCGCCAGAAGTCCTTTGTTTCAGGTTTCATGTGTAAATAGTGCGCCTTTCTAAAGGGGAATCTAGGTAACGCCGCCGCCGATAAGGATTGCCTCGCCAGTGATATACTTGGACTGGTCGGAGACCAGGAAAAAGACGAGGTCGGCGACTTCTTCCGGCTTGCCGAGTCGACCCAGCGGTATGCCGCTGGGTCCCGTTTTCTTGGATTCTTCTTCGACGGCCTGTTCCAGGCTGATGCCCCGTTCTTTGGCGCTCTTGATGATTTCCTCATCCCGCAGGTTGGTTTCAAAACCGCCCGGATTGATAACGTTGACGTTTATCTTGTATTGCGCCAGCTCGGCGGCCAGCGTCCTGCCCAGTCCCAGGATGCCGTGCTTGGATGCGCAATAGCCGGCGCTCCCGGCGTATCCCTTCAGGGACGCCATCGAGCCGATGAGCACTATCTTTTTGCCCTCTCCCTCCGGGACCATCGTCCTGGCTACGGCTTTGGAGATAAGGAACGAGCCGGTAAGATTGATGTCCAGGGTGGACTTCCACTCGTCTTCGGTAAGCTCGATTATCGGTGTGGTCATTGAGCCGCGGATGCCGCCGCAGTGGACCAGGATATCTATTTTACCGAACTCTTTCAGGGATTTTGCCACGGCATCATCCACCGCTTTACTGTCGCAGATATCCGCCACCATCGCCAGCGCCTTTCTCCCCTGCGACTTTGTTTCTTCGACGACGGAGTCGAGTCCGCCCCACCCTTCGTCGCCTGGCCAGATGCTCTTCGGCGCGGCGTATTTATCCAGGACGATTACGTCGGCACCTTCCGCGGCCAGACGTACGGCGATGGCATGTCCCATGCCTCTCTTGCTGGCGGCTCCGGTAACCAGGGCGACCTTGCCTTCAAGGCTTTTCATCGTGCTGCATACCTCCTTGTATAAACGTAAGGAATATTATTGAATTTCAGGCCGTGCGCTTAAAGCGGCCAGAGCTCTCCGGCAACGTCATTGAGGCCGAGCTCCAGCAGTTTTTTCTTACTCGGCTTCGTTGTCGTTCGGTCCCAGTCCAGGGCATCGAGGTTCTCGTTTATCTCTTTCTCGATATCGGGTGTAACGTCGGCCAGCGGGCCGTCTTCCTGCGGGGGACGGCCGATTATCCTGCCGTGGACTTTAAGTTCCCGCGGGTTGATGCCTTCGCGCAGGTTGAAGACGTGCCTCATGTTGGCAATCCTCTCGCCGCAATTGAGTATGCGCTCTTGCGGGTAGTCCCAGCCCGTAACGGCGCTCAAATAGCCCCTGATATAAATACTCGGGTCGGGCACCAGGGTATCGCTGTGCATGCAGAGTCCGGTGGCGCTAAGAACGTAGTCTTCGAACTGGCTGGGACCGAATCCGGTGGTGTGCCGTCCGGGGGTGGCGTCCATCTGGTACCTGGCGGCTGTAGGCTTGCCGCGGAAGAACGGAAAATCGAATTTGGGGTCGTGCATCCCCAGCTCCTGACCCCCGATATGGACCGCAAACTCCTCGGCCCCTTTACCGATTCTCTCGGCGGCGACCTTTACGCCGTCGGCGAGAACGGCGCCGAATCCCTCGCGCCTGGCCAGCTTCTCCGTCATGGCAATCATCGCCCGGTGGTTGCCCCAGGTCAGTTCGATTCCGTCAGTATCGGCCTTACCGATGACGCCGTTTTCGTAGCATTCCATGGCGAAGGCGATGACGGTGCCGGCGGATATGGTATCCACTCCGTAACTGTTGCAGATATGGTTTGCCATGGCGATTGCCTCGGGGTTACTGTTCAGGCACATCGCCCCGAAGGTGCCGGCGGTCTCGTATTCCGGCCGGTGGGTGCCCGCCGGATATTTATACTCTCCGGTGCCCTCTTTAAGCCTGCCCTTGCAGGCGATGGGACAATGCCAGCAGCCTATTCGGCTCGTCACTTTAGCGTCCATTACATCCTTGTTGAGACCCGAGACATCGGGCAGGTCGATAACGCCGATACCGCCCCAGTTTTTCACCGGGGTATCGCCGCTGTGGGCGGACTCGTCGGTATGACCGCTGGTACCGTACCGGTGAAAGCCCTCGAGGCCGGGTCCCTTTATCTCGGCCATGTGTTTCTTTCTTAATCGGTTGACAGCATCGATATCGGACACGGTTACCTTCATATCCCCCCTGACCACCACCGCCTTAAGCATTTTAGAGCCCATCACCGCCCCCAGGCCGGAACGCCCCACGGCATCCCCTCCGTAGTTCATCATGCAGGCGATGAGAGAGCGTTTCTCCCCGCCCGGCCCGATGCTGACCACCCTGGTCGTTTTGCCGTATTCGGCCTGAAGCAGATCATCGGTCTCAAAGGTGCTTTTACCCCAGAGGTGAGTGCCGTCTTTCAGTTCGGCTTTGCCGTTATCAATAAGCAGGTAAACGGGTTTTTCGGAGACGCCGGTGATAAATATACCGTCGTAGCCGGCGAATTTCAGTCCGGGACCGAAAAACCCTCCGGCGTTGGCGTCTCCCCAGCCTCCGGTAATCGGCGATTTCCCCATCACCGCAAAGCGGCAGCCGGTGATTGCCGGAGTGCCGGTAAGCGGGCCGGTAATCATACCGAGGGTATTCTCCGGCCCCAGCGCGTCCACTCCGCCTCTCTGCCGACTGTAAAGAATCCTGGCGCCGATACCGTAACCCCCGATGAAGTCCCGGCAGATATTCTCGTCAAGCGGTTCTGCCCTCGCCTCTCCTGTGGAAATATTTACGTAAAGAAGCTTCTCCATGTATCCGCGGGCCATTGTGCACTCCTTGATAAAAAGACTAAAGAATTCCATATACATTCTACTCATGATGGGCCCGGCTGGCAACCTTGTCAGACCGGTCACGCCGTACTCGAATCTTGACAAAGAATAGCTGTCCGCCTAAAGTTTTCACTGTACCGGTATACTTACTAAAGCAGAAAAGCGAGGTGAAACATGGCCGGTCCGCTGGACGGAATAAGAGTCCTTGACCTGACGCAGGTACTGTTCGGCCCTTTTGCTACCATGCTGCTAAGCGACCTGGGAGCCGAGGTCATTAAGATAGAGAGACCCGTAGTGGGGGATATCGCCAGGGGCAACGGACCGGTTGTCCGGGGTGTGAGTACCTACTTTCTTAGCCTTAACCGCGGCAAGAAGAGCGTCACGCTTGATTTAGCCTCCGAGCAGGGGGTGGAGGTTCTGCTGGGT
>CAYPYL010000108.1:0-4784 GCA_964414605.1 uncultured Dehalococcoidaceae bacterium | reverse complement strand
CAACGCTTTGTGGCAGGCGATGCATTCGCGGAGCTGGGGACGGTAGCCTGAGCTTTCGATGAGGTGGAGCTCGAAGTGGCGCAGGACGAGCTCTTTATCGTTCTCGCCGCACAATCGGTTTAGAGACTCCAGCGTTAATTGGAAGAGCGAAAAGTTTTCCTGGTGGTCGACGGTGAACTGGTTGACAAGCTCGGCGACGTAGAGTCCGCAGGAGGTCAGCCAGAGGTCGTTTTTAAGAGGCATGAAGCTGTTGATGGTCTGGCTTCCGGTGATGGTATCTATATTGCGACCGCGGGCGAAGGATACCTGGCTGTGGGTGAGAAGCTCCAGGTGGCCCGCCATCTTGCTTTTAGTCTTGCGCAGGCTCCTGGCAAAGCCCTGGATTTTCCCGAGGCGGGGAGTAAAGAAGGTGAGGATGGTATCCGCCTCTCCCAGCTTCGTTTTTTTAATGACGATTGCTTCCGTATTGTAGTTACGCGGTTCGGGCATGGTCTATTTTACCCTGATTTAGGTAGTCCTATCCATCTCGGAGTTCTGGCCATGTATTCTTTGTAGGCATCACCAAATTTCTTAGTTGTTGAACTTTCTTCGTTAATTGCTAAGAAGTGAGATATGACCATCAGGATTACTGAAAGCAGTAAGAAAAGCCATGAAGCCGAAGCTATGCCGGCGCCTATCATAGGTAATGACGTGCCTAGAGATATTGGATGCCTTGAGTAACGATACATGCCCGTGGTAAACGGCTCACCCGACTTTGTAGCGGCAATACTAAACAGCGCTGCAATAGAGATGATGAATCCTAAAACATAAACAGCAAGCCCTGCATAGAACCATACTGACCCCAGTTCAAGTGGCAAGAAAATGGAGTAAATTATCATGATGAAAAATACTATCAACATTACCCTGCGGTTTTTATTATCTTCCTTGTTGGGAGTTATTCTCTTGCCTATATCTTTGGGCAACAGTCCTGATAGCATAACAAAAAGTAAAAGTAAGATTGTTGGAATCCAGGCATTCCAGACACCGATTTCAAAGGCTGGTACGAGTGACATATTTCACCTCCCCAAATAATAGCTCGATCTTATAATTACGCGGTTCGGGCATGGTCTATTTTACCCTGTTTTGGGATTCCTATCCACCGGGGAGTCCTGTCCATGTAATCGCGATAGGCGTCTCCGTATTTCCGGAGGCAGTACCGCTCCTCGGCGAGGGCTGTCAGGCGCATGAGGAAAAAAGTTGCTAGCGTAATCAGGAAAAAGAGCCAGGAAACGGCGGCGATACTCACGCCCAGGTAAATAAAAAACATGGAGAGGTACATAGGGTGGCGCGTGTAACGAAAGACGTAGCCGGTAACGGGGTAGTCCGGCGGTGATATGGCGAAGCTGATAGTGCCGATAATCAGTATGGCGAGTCCGACTACGAACAGGGCGAGCCCTGTGAAGAACCATGGAGTGCCGAGATAAAAAGGCAGAAAGATAGAGTACAGGGTGGCGGCTATCCAGAGTATGTTGGCGGCCATGCCGCGCCGCCGCACGGACTTACTCGTTTCTATATCGATGGGGTGGCCGGTCCTTGACAATGCCCCGCGTCCGGCGAGGATTACCGCCAGCCATTGCAGCGGGTAAATAATCATAAAAATCCAGGCGTTCCAGACGCCGATTTCAAAAGCCGGTACCGGCGCCATGTTTCACCTCCCGAGAATTATTCTTCAGGTCTGATAGCTACGCGGTTCGGACCGGTCTATCTTACACGGATTTAGGCAGTCCAATCCACCTGTTGGTATTTTTCATATAGTTTCGGTAAGAATCTCCGTACTTATTAAGGCAGGTGCGTTCTTCGACTTTTACAACGGACCACATCGCGATTACTAATATAATAGTTATTAGCAGTAAAAGCCACGAGGCCCCGGCTACGGCTGTCCCGATGAACTGCAGGAACATGCCGACATACATGGGATTTCTTGAGTAACGAAATATTCCACGAGTAAAAGGATTGCCTTGAGGAGTAGCCGCAACACCCGTGAAAAAGAGCGTGAGGAACAACGTGCCGACCAGATAAAGGGCAAGACCTGTGTAGAACCAGGCTGTGCCGAGTTTGAACGGCACGAAGATGGAGTAAATGAGGATGAGAATCCAGAATATAGAAGCAACGTAAAGCTTTTTCTGCTCTTCCTGCCCGTGGTCCATTTTCTCGCCTATGTCTTTTCTTACCACCATTGATACCAGGCCAATATGGATAAAAGTAAAGACGGAGAAAATCCAGGCATTCCAGACACCGATTTCAAAAGCCGGTACCAGCGTCATGTTTCACCTCCCAGATATGTATTAGGGAAAGCTAGAAATCCTGCCGCCCCTCGAGGGCGCGGGTCAGGGTAACGTCGTCGGCGTACTCAAGCTCGGTGCCGAAGGGGAGGCCGCGGGCGAGGCGGGTAACCTTTATGCGCAGCGGGGCGATGACGCGGCTCAAGTACATGGCGGTCTGCTCGCCTTCCAGGTTGGTATTGGTGGCGAGGATGACCTCCTGCACCGAGTTATTTTGAAGTCGGCTTAGCAGTTCCCTAATGCGGATATCGTCGGCGCCGATGCCTTCGGTGGGGGAGATGGCGCCGTGGAGGACGTGGTAAAGGCCTTTATAAACGCCGGTATGCTCCAGGGCGATGATATCCTGCGGCTGCTCCACGATGCATACCTGGCCGGTATCGCGCTGCGGGTTGCGGCAGATGGGGCAGGGGTCGGACTCGGTGACGTTGCAGCACGTGGAGCAGAGGTTGATTTTCTGTTTTAACGAAAGGAGCGCCTCGGCGAGGGCTTTAGCCTCCTCCTCCGGGGAGCGGAGGAGGTAGAAGGTGATGCGCTGGGCGCTCTTGGGCCCGATGCCTGGCAGCTTGCTGAACTCTTCTATGAGCCTGCCTATGGCGTCGCTGGCGGGGGTGGGGTCGTTTTTCAATGCCGGTTCTCCTTTTTTACATCAGCCCGGGTATTTTCATGCCCCCGGTGAGTCCTCCCAGCTGCTTGGCAGCCAGTTCCTGCGCCTTGACACTGGCTTCCCGGACGGCGGCCAGCACCATGTCTTCCAGCATCTCGACGTCCTCGGGGTCGACCACCTCCGGCGATATTTTGACCGATTGTATCTGCTGCTGGCCGTTCA
This sequence comes from uncultured Dehalococcoidaceae bacterium, assembly GCA_964414605.1. Taxonomy (GTDB): domain Bacteria; phylum Chloroflexota; class Dehalococcoidia; order Dehalococcoidales; family RBG-16-60-22; genus JAFGPF01. Next base: position 1,637 of record CAYPYL010000108.1, on the reverse strand, counting down.
TCACGACGGTTACGCCGCCGCCGCCGGAGCTAGCCTCCACGGTAAGGTTAGCCAGTTCTTCCTGCGCCTTTAGTAGCTGCGCCTGGAGTTTCTGGGCTTGCTGTAGCATATGCTTGTTCATGTTTCCTCCCCGTTATCATGCTGGGCGCCCATCTTTAACGCCGCTTTTACCAGGTGGTTATTTTCGTGTTCGTAAACACAGCGTATCTTGCAGGAACGCCCCAGGAAATTGCTGATTATTTTTTCCGCGGTCTTTTGATTATCCAGGTTATCCATTTTTTCCTTATGGTACGAATATTTAAAGGATATCTCGATGGTATCCCCCTCGATAGACACAGGCCGGGCGCTCCGGAGGAGGGCGGCGGTGGGAGTCTTGCCCAGGTTGTCCGGCGCCTCGTTGATTATTTTACTCCACTGCGAGCGTAGTTGTTCGATGGGGCTGCCGGCCAAAGGGATATCCGCGGCAGGCGTAGCGGCGGGTTCCGGTTCCCCGGCGGGGGCGGGTTCTTCTTTGGCGACGGGTTCTATGACGTCGGGTTCCGGCTCCGGATTCTTCTTCTCCTCGGGTGTGGCGACTTCAGGTTTGGGTGGGGGCGGAGCAGCCCTGGGCGGCGTCTTTTTCGCGGCGGGTTCCGGAGCAGGCTGGCTGGCTGTGTCCGGCTTTTCTTCTGCTTCCGGCAGAGTGCAGTCGACCAGAGCCAGTTCCAGGGGCAGGGTGGAATAGCTGTCCAGTCCGAGTTCAAGCTGGCCGAAACGCTTGATGGCCTGAAGTATATGGGGAAGCGCGGCCTTGCTGGCTATTTCCTTGAGTTCTTTGGCATCGTCGGCGGTGAGTTCCACGGAATCGCTGGAGCCGGCCTTGACGAGCAGGAGCAGGCGCAGATACTCCACCACGTCACGATTGAACTGGCGCAGGTCGAGTCCGTCGTTATTGACGCTGTTGATAGTGTCGATTCCGCTGGCGACGTCTCTATTGACGATATATCCGACAAGCTCCCTGGCGCGGCGGTCGCCGGAGTAACCGAGTAAAGTTTGCGCCTGCTGGAGGGTGATTTCCTTGCCGTAATAAGTCATCATCTGCTGTAGAAGGTTTTCAGCGTCGCGGAGACTGCCGGTAGCGGCCCGGGCGATGAGCTTCAGCGCCTCCGGCTCGATGGTGATGCCCTCGCTTTCACAAATTTGGGAAAGCCGGGGGAGCATATCCGCCTGGGAAAGACGGTGAAAATCGAAGCGCTGGCAGCGCGATAGGATGGTGGGCAGGAGCTTGTGCGCCTCGGTGGTCGCCAGTATGAAAATGATGTGTGGAGGCGGTTCCTCGAGGGTCTTGAGCAGGGCGTTGGAGGCTTCCTTGGTGAGCATGTGGACTTCATCAACGATGTAGATTTTACGGCGTGCCTGGTTGGGGGCATAGTTGACCTTCTCGCGGAGGTCCCTCATCTCGTCGATACCGCGGTTGCTGGCGGCATCCACCTCGATAACGTCCAGGCACCGGCCTTCGGTGATGGACTGGCATATGGCGCATTCGTTGCACGGTTCGCCCTTGCCGTTGGTAAGGCAGTTGACTGCCTTGGCCAGGCTGCGGGCGGTGCTGGTCTTGCCGGTGCCGCGGGGTCCGCAAAAGAGGTAGGCGTGAGAGA
>CAYPYL010000107.1:0-4850 GCA_964414605.1 uncultured Dehalococcoidaceae bacterium | reverse complement strand
CCTGCCATCTAGTATTCTCCTTCGCTAATCTGAACTGCCACCATAAATCATACTATAATTAACAGAATAGTTCATAAAGACGTAATAAGGGCGAATCACCTGTGGGGAGGAGGGGGAGGCAGCATAATCGCTTTCCCTCTTTCGAAGTCCAGCGTCCAGAGATTGCCCCCGTTGCCGCGTCCGTACCCGGTGCTCCGGCGCTCCCCGTCGAGCTGCTGCCTGACCGATTCGTTGCGTTCCCGTACGAATGTCTTCAGCCCGATGGGATTTGGAAAAACGCCGGGGGAAGGAAATTGACCCCTCGGCCTGAAGACTATCACGTCCTCGGAGAGCCCGCGTTCAAAGTCCGCCGTGGAAAAGAACTTGAACCTGTCCGCTGCTACGAACGGCCGTATCAGGTCTGCAAGCTCGTCGATGCGGGACGTCATTTTATCGACACTGAATGGGCCTGCCAGCAGCTCTTCCAGATATCCGTGATAGGTTTCCAGGTAGGGGGGATGGGATAACAGCCGCTTGACCAGCGGGCGCTCCGTCACCGGACAGCCGGTGGGTTCGTCTATGTAGAAATTAATGAGGCCTTCCCGGTCGATGCCCATGCAGTCGTAATTCCCGAAGGCCATATTCAAGTCCCATGGTATTATGGTGAATTTACCGTTTATTTCGTAGAGATAGTAGTTGTGTCCCAGCCCGATATAATTGTCCAGGTGAACGGTAAGTGCGGACACCGCCAGGAATTTCAAGGCTTCATCCACGTCCAGCACTTTCTCTATTTCCGCGGGGAAGGTCTCGTCCGGCTCGTTGTTAAGAGTCTCGAGGAAGTGCAATATCGCCGTATGGTCGGGCCTGTTTTCATTGGTCCTCAACTGCATCAGCCACAGGTAATCCAGGGGTAGAGGCGGGAAGAGGTCCGGCGGTGGTGCGAACGGGTCAGGCCGTCCCACAGGCGGGGTCGGTTCCTGCGTGCCTTCCGGCTCCAGTGCCTGGATAATATCACCCAGGTTGCCGCCGCCTATATTGACATTCAGACCCGTTTCGTTATCGCTGGCCTCCGATGCCGGCGTCTCGTTAAGGTCGGCTTCCGTCCAGTCCAGGAAAGCCGCCGGTATCCTCGGTTTGTAGAGGTTGCCGTTGAACTTGGAGAAGTGCCGGTCGAGGAAAGTCTGGTCGACCTGTTCCACCATCGTGTAAAGCCCCAGGTGCAGGTCGTTCAGCCACAGGTCGACGAACGAGGCGCGCGGGGTAGGGACTCCCATCTGTTCGAATATCTCGTAAGCGAGGCATTCCCGCATAAGCGTGGGGTCGCTCCAGCCGTTATTGAGGTTGACCTTTTTCAGGCCCTGGAAATGGCGGGAGCTGTTGAACAGGTTGAAATCGATTTTCAGACTGTACCGGTAGCTGCCCATGCGGAGGGTCTCCCAGAGCGAGGCGTTCCCTTTTGTCCTTACGGCAACGTCGGGGACGAGTTCGTCGTCGAACCAGAAGTCGGCCTTTACGTATTTTTCCTCGGCAGCCTTCCGGAGACATTTCGTCTGGTTTTGCTTGCTCATAACCAGACGCACCGTGGCGACATGGTCTTTATCAAACGGGTCAGCAACCCTGGCAGATGTATATTCGCTCAACCTGCCGCCGCATCCCGAGGTCCCCGTTACGAGGAGAAGGCAGACCAGCAGTACTGCCGGGATTGTCCTGGCTTTTCTCCACATTGTCTGATTCCACCCGTATCCTGGTGTGATTAATTATAGGTGGAGAGGTATCCCGGATACAAGCGCCGGTGAATTTCCCGCGGCGGGATAATATTCCCATAAATCAAGTTCCGGCGACTCATTTCACGGGAGAACTCGGTGCAGACACTCAATTGAAATGGGCGACGACCCTGTTTCCGGGTCGGTTGGCAGCTAGTATCATCGTATTAGCAATCGGGTAGGTGCCTTACGCGGTACGGCGGAGTGCCGATACCCCGGGAAGATAAAAATGGAAAATACGGCGCATACGGATGAAATCCTGATAATAGATGACGCCACGCCGGTAAGCTGGCTGGTGCTGAACAGGCTGTTCAGTCAGGGATACGAGTACGCGGAAGCAGCTGACGCTGATAATGACCTGGCAATAATTTTTGAAAGCAGCCGGCAGAGGGTGCGGCTCGAACATCGAATCAGGGAACAGGTGGGGAAGCCCCGTGGGAAATCCCTGGATATGGTTACACTGGTTTCATACGCCCTGGGAGCGATTGACAGGTACACTGGCGGTCATTTAATAAGGGTCTCCGATATCGCCGGACTGATTTCCGAAGAGATGGGGATGGGACCTGCTTCGATTAAAAAGGTGAAGTTTGCCGGACTGGTTCATGATATCGGCAAAATAGGAATAAGAGAATCGGTTTTAACCAAAAAGGGCAAACTCACGGATGAAGAATATGCTTATGTATCGGCGCATAGCACCATAGGCGAGTCTATCCTGGGGCTGGCGATTGACGACGAGGAGATTCTAAAAGTAGTCAGGAACCACCACGAACGGTATGATGGCGCCGGGTATCCCGATGGAATATCCGGTGAGGATATACCCCTGGGAGCCAGGATTCTGGCTGTGGCTGATACGTACGACGCGATGACCTCCAACCGGCCCTACCGAAGGGCGGCAAGCCATCGGGAGGCCGTGGCCGAGTTGAAAATGCAGTCCGGTCTCCAGCTCGACCCTTCAGTGGTTGATGTTTTTTCCCGTATGGTCGGCGGGACCGGAGAACTGGAGCTTCATAACCGTGCCGCGGCCTTTCGCGCTTAAGCCGCTTGCATTCATATCATTATTTATCTCTGTAATAGTAATTTCCTCAAGGGCATTATTTTGGGGGTAAATACCCATAAAAATTAGCAGATTACATGCTATTATTTACAGCTTGACTCATCTTAAGATTGATTGAGTGGATATTTCACACCGTAGCCGCGATGTGAAACGCATCCGGCATGAAACGCGGAATATTGTGACGGGGTAAACAGATGTTTGAGAAAATAATCGTGCCTCTGGACTGCTCCAAGCTCGCCGAGGCCGCGCTGCCCTATGCCGAAGAGCTGGGCGCAAAGATGCAGTCCGAGATTATCCTGCTGACGGTCATAGATTCCGGAGACCATGAAAAACTTGCCGGTTACTATGAATACATCAAGAAAAGCAAAGAGGCCACCAGTCATTATGCCGGAAAATATCTTATAGACGGGATTAATAACCTGCTCGATGTAAATACGGTGCGCCGGACCGGCGACCCTGCCAAGAGAATCATCGAATACGCCGTGGAAATTGATTTTCCGCTTATCGTCATGGCGAGCCACGGCCAGACCGGGATGAGCCGCTGGACGGTGGGTAGCGTCGCCGATAAGGTGGTAAGGGCCGGCAATACCCAGGCCGTGATGCTCATCCGGGCTAACGGCAACCGCGCCGATATACGTGATAAGCGACTGCTTAAAAAGGCGCTGGTGCCTATGGATGGCTCCTTCAGGAGTGAAGCGGTCGTTCCCTATATCTGCAATATCGCCGTGAAGCTCCAGATGGAGCTTACTCTTCTCCGGGTGTTATCGCAGAACGGCGACACGGAAGCGGACGCTTCTGCATATCTGAATGACGTCTGCACCAAGCTCAAGGACATGGTTGACGTCAACATCGATTATCAGGTGCGTCAGGGCTCCGTGGCCGATACTATCATCGACCTTGCGGATGAACTGACCGTCGACCTCGTGGCCATGTCGACGCGCGGCATGAATAGAAACAACCCGTTATCTCTGGGAAGCGTCGCCCAGAAGGTCTTTCTGGCGGGCAATACCCCGCTGCTGCTCATAAGGAAGGAATAATTTCGCCGTTTTCACCAGCCCCCGAATTGCTTTTAACCACTCCCTTTCCTATAATTAGGGAAATCCGCGGATTATTTCATTGTAATGAAGTCTAAGCTTAATCCGTTCCTCTGGGGCGGTCTGGTAATGGTGCTGTCCCTGGCGCTTACGTTTTACGTGGCCGCCCGCGAGCAGGCATTTTTTCAAGAGCAGCAGTTTACTTCCCCGGATATATCTCTCGGCCCCGTAATCGCTTATTTCTTCGGCGTGGTGGTTGTGCTGGCCCTGGTGCTGTTTTTCATCCCCATACGATGGCTTCGGCAGGTATTCCGGGTAATCTTCGCCCTGATGTTCGGCTACGGCGTGTTTATCGTCGCCGGCCTGACCCTGCCGTACGTAGCCGCTTATGTCCTGGCGGCGGTCGCCGCGGTTGTATGGCTGTTCTGGGCAAGGGTCTGGCTGCATGACCTTCTATTGCTCATCGCCCTGGCCGGGGCCGGCTCGGTTTTCGGGTTCCTTTTCTCCCCGTGGACTTTCATGATTTTCATGCTGATTATCGCCGTTTATGACATTGTCGCGGTGCGTTTCGGCTTCATGGTATGGATGGCCGATAAGATGTCCGAGTCCGATACCCTGCCCGCCTTTATTTTCCCGAAGCAGTTGAGCGACTGGACAATGGGGCTGCGCCGCGTGCGGATAGGTGAACTAAAGGAAAAGGAATCCGCCGAGCGGGAATATTCCATACTCGGCGGCGGCGACATAGGCTTTCCCCTGATGCTGGCCGTCTCCGTTTTCTTCAAGGTGGGGTTATCCGGGGCTGTAATCGTGGGGGCTTTCGCCTTGGTTGGCTTGATGGGCGCCTTCCTGGTGCAGCTGCTCTGGCTCAAGGATAAGCCGGTCCCAGCTCTACCGCCCATCGCCTTCGCCTCTCTCATCGGATTTCTTATCACGGAATTCACTCTTTAGTACCGTATGCTTTATCGCGCCGCCGTTGTGGTAAAATAGATGTATTCTATTTGTGGTTGGAACGTCAATATG
>CAYPYL010000106.1:0-4878 GCA_964414605.1 uncultured Dehalococcoidaceae bacterium | reverse complement strand
CCTTCATTTAGTCCATACCTCCTTCAACCCAGGCATTAAAGCGTAGTCCAGCCGCTGGGTCGTACTTTCTCTTGAATCCCTCGGGATATTTTTTTCTTAACTCATCTAAATCTACCGGTCCCACTTCAACCAGGAAGCCGCTCACAACCATCCCCGTGGCGTTCTTGGAGGTGATGTTGTGAGGAGTTATGGTGTTGATGGCGCCACCCCGGTCAATCTCCCCGGGCACAATCGGGTCGTACCGTGCCCCGTGGTCGACATAGGCAACACCGGGCATTATCCTCTGGGTGACGTAGGCGCCAACGAGGACAATGCCTCTCTCGTTGAAGATCTGGACGACATCGCCGCTCTTGATGCCCCTGGCTTCGGCGTCTTTCGGGTTAATCCAGAGAGGTTCGTACTTGTAGCCGTCCGGGCCGGTCACCTTGCCGGTGGGGGTTTCCCTCGTCCATGATATATCGTCGCCCTGGGCATGGCAGCGCCACCGGGGGTGGTTGGACATGACGAGCAGGGGATATTTCTTGGCTCTTTCACTGGAGAGGGCTTCGTCGTGGCTTTCTCCCTTCTCAATCCAGTGCGGCACCGGTGGTCTTTCCTTATCATCCGGGAAGTGTTTGGCCAGTCCGGTGGATTCATATTCCAGCAGGCCGGTAGGCGTCTTAAGCGGGTGGTTCTTGGGGTCTTCGTAAAAATCCCGCAGACCGACCGTTTTTTCCTTCCATTTCGGGTCGGTCGGGACGACGAAATATCCCTTTTTGACGAACTCTTCGTAGGTAAGAAATTCCTTTGCGCCGGAAGTATCGAAACCGAGTTTGATATAGTCCTGAACACTCTTGCCTTCGGTCAATTGCTCCAGCAGGCCAAGCCTCTCGGCTATCAGGCAGACCGCTTCATAGTCACTCACGGACTCTCCCACGGGCTCAATGCACTTCTTCTCGTCCAACATGATGCGGAACTGGCCGTTTCCGGAGTCCATATTAATATCGTCTTCTTCAAACTTGGTGTTAATCGGCAGGACGATATCGGCGAAGATGCAGTCATTTTCCAGCCACGGATGCTGGGCCATGATAAACTCTACCTTCGGGCTTCTTAGTGCCTTGATATAAGAATTGGTATCGTTCCAGCAGGTTATCCAGCAGGGGGTATCCGTCCATATCATGTGGACTTCAGGGCAGCCTTCCGCCGGGTAGGTGTACTTCACGAACTGGTCTTCAGTATCCGCGAGGCATAACGTAGTGCCGTACCAGCTGATGGGCGGGTTGAGAAGGGCATCGTGAATGAGGTCTTTGGGAATGAACTGCTTTGGATAGATGTTTTCCGGCGTCATACCATGCCCGAAAGGACCGCCCTCCTGTCTATAATCCCATACGACAGGTACCATGGATCCTCTACTGGCCTTACTTGGGTATATGGGCGCTATGCTTGCCGGCATGGGATTCTGATAGTGCATATTCCATTCGATCATCTTAATCTGATGGGTACCGGGTTTACCCAGGCCCTGCATTCCCAGTAACATGGGTTCGAGCCGGCCGTTCTCCGAGGCATATGGCACCCTGATACCTGGGCCACCGTTACCATGGGGTAGCGTTGTCGGAACGGATGCCCAGTACCTGGCCAGGGCCTTGATGGTCCACTCGGGGATACTGGTTTTTCCCGATGCCCAAGCGGGTGTCTTAGGAATCCCGTCCTCTTTGCCCAGGACATAATCTTCAAACTTTTCGAAGCCGTAGGCGTGTGTGGCTATGTATTCCTTGTCGTAAGTCCCTTCGGTTATCCAGAGATATGCTATAGCTAGCCGCAGAGCGGCATCAGTGCCGGGCAGGATAGGAATCCACTTATTAGCGTGTACAGCGGCACCGTAGTTAAGGTCGGGGCAGATATATACGTGCTTGATGCCGATATCCGACCACCAGTAGCACAGGCGGCTGGCCATCTGTCCATCAAGTCCCCAGGGAGTCGTCTCGGGGTCGCATCCCCAGAACAGGAGAAGCTTGGTATTCTCGGCGATATCAGGCATTACATTGGCATCCGGTACCATCTGGCCGACGGGTTCCATCCCCCAGACATGCTTGGCGCCCCAGTACCAGCCCTCCCAACTGTCCGGATTCCTGGTCTGCAACGTGTATCCTCCCAGCAAATCAAGAAGCCTGGTGCCGCAGGCATGGGAACAATGGACGGTCTTCATCTCGCCATGACCATCCATCTGGGCAAGGATGCCGTACGGCCCGTATTCTTTGATTACCCTTTTCATCTCTTTGGTTATGATGTCCAGGGCCTCATCCCATGAGATTCTTACGTATTTGCTCTTGCCGCGGTTCTGCGGATTTCTCTCGCCATCGGGGTCCCAGTCGACGCGTTTTATCGGGTAGGCGACCCGGTTAGGAGAGTAGACACGCTTCTTATAAGCCAGGCTGTAGGTACCCGGCAGCGCCTTCATGCCCGGTTCGAAGGGCTTACCGTGCGCCTCCATCTTCCAGGGATTGAAACTCTCCTTATCATATTTCCAATCGAAGTGCAATGGCCTTATCCTGACTATTTTGCCGTTCTTAACATCTACCACCGAGGAATTGGCGTTAGGGCCAAAACCAAGAGTTATCGGTAGCGATTTTTCCTCTCCGGCTTTTGTTTTAGGTTGGATTTTTTTTACCATATATTTCTCCTCTGATTATTAAATTATCTGTTCAGCAGCTAATACATGATATGACATTAGCATATAGACGATAATGATCTTTTAATCCCCGTGCCGAGCAAGGATGCAATCACCCTTGGTCTCCGACACCCAGTTATTATTCGACATACATTTTACCGCTATGAGTGGTAAAGGTGAATATCGGTTTATCAATCCTCCTATAAATCAGTGGGCAGTGCATTAGCCCCCTGGGGATAAAAACAAGGCAGGTCTTGGTAAGGATATGCTTTTCGTCACCCAACCAGAACTCCACCTCACCAAATAGCTCATGAGGGTCGTTCATATCGGACCCAAACAGGCCAAGTACTTCATCGTAATCGTGTTTGTGGGGTTCGGCTACGTTTCCGGGTTCTTTCTCAGGTTTATGAGGTAAAGCCCAGACAGTTTCTACGTAAAAAGCTCCGGGAACTACTTCACTATCTAAAAATAACATCCGTCCTCCCCTGCCTTTTTCAACATCCTGGACAGGATTGGTCCACGGTGCCTCGGCGATATTCGGCTTTAGTTGAGTGACAATATATTTCCCGTACTTTGTGTCAGACACTTTATAAGTTCTCCTTTTACTTTTTGATATGGGATACCTTTAGTGAGAACCAGTAAGAAGCACCAAAATAATACGATTAATCTCAAGCTATTGTCAAATTATGTTCTTTAATACTCAGGTATGTGGCCGGCTTTTTAGCAATATACCAATAATCGTTATTCAATAGGCAGTTGTAATAGCAGCTTCTTTTCTTCTGCCACAAACATATCCAGATAACCGCCGTTGCGGTGAAAAGCCGATACGTCTTCGGCACCGGGCTGATATGGCTGTTCGCTCTTAAGGAGGTCCACACTAATGTATCGTTCCACATCTATCGTCTCTCCTTGTGTCTTCAGGAAAGCGCAGGCTCCAGCCACCGCTGCCCCCAGTGCCGCCCCACATCCTTCTACAGATGTTACCGGGCGGTTCCATATCGCGGCCACCCGCCTTATTATTTCACGGCTGTTTCTGGCACCACCCGTAACGTATAGTGTTTCTGCGGTCTTTCTCGTGAAACTTTTTGAGTGATAGTACACGGCAGCCAGCGTCGTCTCGATAAGGCCGGCATAGTCAGTTCCCAGACCCGGCGTTTGGTTATTAATCCTGACCATGTCAATACTGCCAGAAGGAGGAAAGGATTCATTTCTCGGCTGCCAGAATACCATATTCTGCGCAATCGGCGCCCGTTGCAGGGCTTCCTCGGCAGGAAAGTACTCTTCCTTTTGTAGTCCATATTTCGTTCTTAATCGGTCCCATACCATGGCGCCGTTGGTACGGCAGCCAAACATAAACGGCCTACCCACACCGTCATACATCGCATTGGCGAAACCATTCATATCAAGGATCTTCCCATCCGTGGAGACCATATTGACGATGCTCGTACCAAGACTCAATAAATCGCCAGCAACCAGTACCTTCGACTGCGGATTGTCTCCAGAGCCCGCCATGATACTGCACGAAGACGAAAAACCGTATTTCCGAACGAAATATGCCGCTAACGTTCCCACTGTGGTATCCGGTGCTACGAGAGAGGGAAGCTTGCTCCGGAAAGCTGTTTCACCGCCGGGCAACCCGTCAGAGGTAGCTTTAATCAGGGAGTCAGACCAGCTTTTTTGCGTATAGTCCATCAACGACGTGCCACAGGCGTTGCTATAATCTACCGGCGCTCTCGAATTAGCCGTTAAGATAGCTGGAACCAGACTGCTTATCAGCTGAATTTTATCAGTTTGACGGTATACCTCAGGGAACTGCCGGGCGATATTTCTCACGACAACACCGGTAAACCTCAGAGGCACATCCGAGCCGGACAACGTTATCGCCTGCTCTTTCCCCCCAACAAAACTCCGGATAAACTCCGCCTCTTCGTTCGTATTGGAGGTCATCCATACCGGCGCCAGCCCATAGGCAAGGCTGCCCTTTAACAGACTTACCAGGTCTAATGATGCCGAGTCCCTTGTCAGCAATTTGCTAAAAATCGAACGCGCCCGATGATTCAGGTAGACATGGCCATGCTGCTGGCCGGAACTATTGATGACAGCGACGTTTTTAAGGTCTACGGCACCTTGAAGGTCGGCGAGTATGGTGTCGAGCGAGGCAAAAAATATATCCGGCGGCTGGCTGGCTTCGCCTTCGGACTGCGGAGGCAGGATATAGTCCTCTTTCCGGA
>CAYPYL010000105.1:0-4880 GCA_964414605.1 uncultured Dehalococcoidaceae bacterium | reverse complement strand
GCACCTTGACGGGTGGGGCGATGCCGTTGGTGGTGCAGGAAGCGTTGGAGACGACGTTGTGCTTCTCGGGGTCATAGGCATCTTCGTTGACGCCGAGGACCAGGGTGATGTCCTCGTTCTTGGCGGGAGCCGAGATGATTACCTTTTTAGCGCCGCCCTGGCGGTGGGCAACGGCCTTGGTGGCATCCGTGAAGAGACCGGTGGACTCGATGACGATATCGACCCCGTAGTCCTTCCAGGGAATAGCGGCGGGGTCGCGCTCCTGAATGACTTTAATCTCTTTACCGTCGACGACGATGGCTTTCTCTTTAGCGGCCACTTCACCGGGGTAGCGGCCGAAGATGCTGTCCCATTTCAGCAGGTGGGCATTGGTCCTGGTATCCGCCAGGTCGTTGATGGCCACCACTTCCAGGTCATTTTTATGGTACTGTTTCATGGCTCTCAAGCTAAGCCGACCGATGCGTCCGAAGCCGTTAATACCGATTTTAATTGTCATTTTCTCGCCTCCTGTTTTGATAATTTATTCACCGGTTTTTTAAGAACCTCTTTGTGCCGGCGCTGCCGGCTCCGCTGTATCATGTCCAGGAAGGCCTCGATGCGGGTCTTAACATGGCTGTTCAGGAAGAAGTCATCGTTGCCTTCCAGCGTAAGCATCGGCAATTTGATGGCGTCCCGGAAGATGATATCACCGATGCCGCGGTGGCAGAAGGCCTGGACGTAATGGATAACGCCGTCGATGCGCCGTCTCTCCAGTTCCGTGGTTATGTCCTTGAGCCGTTCGTTGATTGAGTACGGATACGTATAGTTCGAGTACTGTTCGGCCAGGGAGTCGCCTGGCTCCGGCATGGCGAACTGGCGCTGGACCTCGTTGAAGACGACCCTGGCGCCGTTCTTTTCTATGAAGGTATAGAGTTCCCTGGCGTATACCGGGGGCACGCCGATGTATGCGAGCCTGATTTCTTCGGCAGGGGGCCGGCGCTCCGAGCAGGCCTTGATAAGCTCCCTTATGTCCCGCCGGTACTCGCGAAAATCACCGTTAAAATCGGAGGAGGAGACGAGCCAGAGGTGGTTCTCCCAGCCGCTGACCGTGTTTTGTTGCCAGGTAAGCTCGTCCAGCTTCAGAGCAAGGTCGCGGACCGGCTGGAGGTCTTTACGTATTTTTTCGGCGTCTTCCGGCGTGGTGCCGAGGCTGGCTGCCAGCTTCGCCAGGGTTTGTTGCATGCGGGGGATATCGGGACTCTCGGGGTAGGCGAAAGGTACGGCGTTCAGCCCTTTGAGCTTCAGGGTTTCCATGAGCATGATTGTATTGGAACAATCGCCGCTGGTGACGCAGATGACATCCTTTATACCGGTTTCCATGCAGACGCCGTAGATGCCCTTTATCCAGGTGCAGCAGTTAAGGGGGAAGCCGGCCCTCTCGGCGATGGTGATGAGCCTTCCCGGATGGGGGTCGGAGACGAGGACGTTGTTCAAATCGACTGCCTGATAACCGGCGGCTATCAATACCTCTACGGGGACGGTAGTGGTGATGCCGATTTTCTTCATCTGGACTTATTATATCAGTTTTGGCGGTAATATATAATACTGTCTCTGTAAACTTTTTACAGCAGGGTAGGTTGAAATGTGACATGGAAGTTTATTAAGCTTTGACTTCGTTACCTGGACTATATATAATATAGCCACTTTGCTGGCGTGGCAATCAAGAAAAGAGTGGGCAGTTGCCATAGTCGCACCCCGATGTTCTTGGGGAAATTCTGGAAAGGGGATAGATAATGTCCGGAACAAATCTGTTCAACTTGGCAGGGAGAGTATCTTTAATTACTGGTGCAGGAAGTGGACTTGGCCGAGTTTTTTGTGAGGCAATGGCTGAATGTGGTAGTGACGTAGTATGCTCGGATATAAATGAGGCCTGGGCGGAAGAGACGGCAGTTACGATTGCGAAGTACGGGGTAAAGACGGTGGTTGTTAAAGCAGACGTATCAAAACAAGATGAAGTAAAAGCATTGTTCAGAAAGGTCGACCAGGAGTTCGGAAAGCTTGATATCCTGTTTAATAATGCTGGAATCGCCACCAAGGGAGCCAAAATCCATGAAATGCCGCTGGAGGACTGGAATAAAGTCATTGGCGTCAACCTGACCGGCACTTTTCTGTGTATGCAGGAAGGCATAAAATTGATGCTTCGGCAGAAAAGTGGTTCAATCATCAATCTAAGCTCGGTACTGGGATTGGTGGCAGCTGATCCGGATATTCTGGCCATACAGCACTATATTGCCTCCAAACACGGGATAATTGGTCTTACTAAAACAGCGGCAGTGCAATATGGGCCTGATAATATTAGAGTAAATGCGATTGCTCCCGGCTTCTATGCAGGAACCAGGCTTGGTGATGTGGAAGAAAGGACCGAGGCGGAAGCTCAGGCATTTGCAGAAAGGGTCGTACCGTTAACTCCCCTGAGGAGGATGGCCGAACCCGAAGAACTGAAAGGACTGGCGGTTTTTCTAGCGTCGGATGCATCCAGCTTCGTCACGGGTGCCACCTACTTAACGGATGGTGGCTGGTGTGCCCAGTAATCAACTACAGGCTAAAAAGGAATTAGTTGCTAGCCCATTAAAATTCTCTGTGAAGCAGGAGAATGAAGCCGAACGGGTAATCCTCTCGCTAACTTGGACTTATTATATCAGTTTTGGCGGTAATATATAATATCTTTTCCGGGGAGCCGGGTAATAACGCCTTCGTTGGCCATCATTTCCAGGTGGGAAAGCGTTTCAAAGACGGCCATCCTTTTGTGAAAGTCAGGCAGGTCTCGCCAGCGGGAATTATTTCCCCAGATTATCTCGCGGGCTACCCGGTAAGCCGTGGCGGGTTCTTCTGCCATGACCGTTAAAATCTCACGGTTTCTTTCCCCGTGGTGATGGATGATTTCATCGATGCGGGGCTTCAGTTGCGTAAAGGGTTCATCGTGGCCGGGCAGGACGATTTCGACGTCCAGTTCCCGTAGTTCCTTAAGCGACTTTATATAGCGACCCAGGGGATTTTCGATTGACTGCGGGTGGACGCTGATATTGGGGGTGATTACCGGCAGGACATGGTCGCCGGAGAACAGTATTTTCTTATTAGGCTCGTAGAGGCATAGGTGCCCGGAGGAGTGCCCCGGCGTCCAGATAACGCGGAAGGTGAACTCGCCGGTGGTAATACTTTCGCCGTCGCGGAGGGTGGTATCGGGTGGGGTGGTGTCGACATATTGCTCCATCCCCACGGTGGCGTCCCGGAGCCTTTCCATCTCGTCCTGCGGCACGCCGTTATCGACCAGCATACAATCGGTCTGGTGGAGTAGTTCCTCCATATGGACGTACCGGGGTTCGATGTAGCTTTTTTCGATGGGGTGCATGGCGATAGTAGCCCCGGAAAGCCGCTTAATCCGGCCGGCCATGCCGTAATGGTCAGGATGAACGTGGGAGACAAATATCTGGGAAATTACCTCAAATCCCAGTTTGTTTTTTACCAGGGTATTGTGCATGGTGGCGAACGACGAGTCCGTATTCCAGCCGGAATCGACGAGGAGATACCCTTTATCGCCGCGAACCAGATATGAATTGATGTGCGATGGCCCTCTTTCATCGTCGATGGGCAGCTTTATCCAGATGATTCCGGGTGTGATTTCAGGCATTTTTAACTTTCAGGTTATAGAATGCTTTCATGCCGGCGTAGCTGGCGCTCTCTTCCAGTTCGTCCTCGATGCGGAGGAGCCGGTTGTACTTGGCGGTGCGCTCGGAGCGGCAGGGGGCGCCGGTCTTAATCTGGCCGGTGTTCAGTCCCACGGCAAGGTCGGCGATGGTGGTGTCTTCGGTCTCGCCGGAGCGATGGCTGACGACGGCGGTCCAGCCGGCCTGCTGGGCCATCTTGACGGCATCGATGGTCTCCGTCAGCGTGCCGATTTGATTTAGCTTGATGAGGATGGAGTTGGACGCCTTCCGGGTGATTCCCTGGCCCAGTCGCTTGACATTGGTGACGTAGAGGTCATCGCCGACAAGCTGGACTTTATCGCCCAGCTTTTTAGTGATAAGCTGCCATCCTTCCCAGTCGTCCTCGGCCATGCCGTCCTCGATTGAAATGATTGGGTAGTCGGCAACCCACTTGACATAAAAGTCAACCATCTCGGCGGGGGTCAGCGTTCTGCCTTCCCTGGCGAGCACGTATTTGTCGTTTTCAAAGAACTCGCTGGAGGCGGGGTCAAGGGCAATGTAACAATCCTTACCGGGCTTGTAGCCGGCGGACTCGATGGCGGCTAAAATTGCCTCGACCGCGTCTCTATTCGACGGGAGGGAGGGGGCAAAGCCGCCCTCATCGCCGACATTGGTGTCCAGTCCCTTATCCTTGAGGACTTTTTTCAGGGCATGATAGACCTCGGCACCCATCTGCATGGCCTGGGAGAAACTTTTAGCTCCAACCGGCATTACCATGAACTCCTGGAGATCGGTGGAGTTGGTGGCATGCTTACCGCCGTTGAGGATATTCATCATCGGCACCGGTAGGGTATAGGTATTCACCCCGCCGAGGTAGCGGTAAAGAGGCATATCCAGTAGCCTGGCAGCGGCGTGGGCTACCGCCAGAGATGTCCCCAGGATGGCGTTGGCGCCGAGGTGCGATTTATCGGGGGTGCCGTCGAGTTCCAGCAAGGCATGGTCGATACCCGCCTGGTCTTCGGCGGACATGCCGATGATAACGCCGGCGATGTTATCGTTAACGTTGGCCACCGCCTTGAGGACACCTTTGCCGTTATAACGGGACTTATCTCCGTCGCGTAGCTCAAGGGCTTCGTGGGTGCCGGTGCTGGCCCCGGAGGGCACGGCGGCGCGACCGATAGTGCCTTCGTACAGTTC
>CAYPYL010000104.1:0-4898 GCA_964414605.1 uncultured Dehalococcoidaceae bacterium | reverse complement strand
ATTTTGGGGCGGGATAAGCATAGAACGGCGCGAGGGCGGTCGGGTGGGAATAGATAATACCCGAGGGGGGAGGTGAAAACTAGAGCAGCATATCTTTCAGCGTCTTGAGGTTGACGACGTCTTCCTTATTATACTCCAGAAGCGTATTCAACGCGTCCAGGTCAAAGGAATCGACATATTTCCACCACAGCCTGACAGCCATGTAGCCGTTCATTTCCGCCAGTATGCGCTTAATTCCGAGCTGCATTTCCACAGCCTTGAGTCCGCCGTAGAGATTATTCCGCCAGCAATCATACATCAGGTCGTGGTGGGCGAAAAGCTCCGCCAGATTGATGCCCAGGCGGGAGTAGATGAAGGGTAAATCGAACCGGCTGCCGTTATAGGAATAGATAACATCGACGCCCCGGAGGGCCTCCAGTATGCCTTCGGCGGTAATATCCCTGCCGACCATCTGGACGAATTCGGTCTCACCGCCGCGGCAGATATGAATACCGATTACCGTTATCTCACAGTCGTAAGTCGTCAGGCCGGTTGTCTCGATATCTAAATAAGCTTCGGTAATCGGCATTTACCCACCGCCTAGGGCGGACACTCGGCGCAGACGGAACGGAAAAGCGTGGTGCTCAAGTAGCGGTCGCCGCGGTCCGGCAGGATGGTTACTACATTGCCTTTTTTCATCTTTCCGGCGATTTTCATAGCCGCTACTACGGCAGCCCCGCTGGACATGCCCACGAAAAGCCCTTCCCTAATGGCCAGCATACGCGCTGTCTCGAAGGCGTCCCCGTCCTGAACGGTCATCTTTTCGTCGAAAGCGGCGGGGTCGTAGATTTTGGGAACGACTTTTTCCTTCATGTTTTTCAGTCCCTGTATTTTATGTCCCAGGGTCGGCTCCACGCCGATGATTCTAATGCCGGGAATTTTCTCCTTCAGGTACCTGCCCGTGCCGATGAGGGTCCCCGTCGTCCCCATGGTAGCCATGAAGACGTCGACCTTCCCTCCGGTCTGATGGTATATTTCCGGCCCGGTAGTCTCGTAGTGGGACAGCAGATTATTTTCGTTATCGAACTGGTTGGGCATGAAATATTTTTGGGGTTCCGCTTTCAGGGCCTGGTGTGCCTGCCGTATCGCCCCGTCGACGCCCTCCTTGTCCGGAGTGAGGACGACTTCGGCGCCGTAAGCCTGGAGCGTCATCTGCCGCTCGACGCTGACGCTTTCCGGCATAAACAGCTTCACCCTGTATCCCTTGGCGGCGCCTATCATGGCCAGGGCGATACCCGTATTCCCGGATGTCGGTTCGATGATGGTCTTATCCGGCGTGAGCTGCCCGGACTTTTCTGCCCCGGTAATCATGTAGTAAGCCGGCCGGTCCTTTACGGAGCCCCCGGGATTGCTGCCCTCCAGCTTGACGAAGATATTCACCCCCGGATTGTCTTTCAGGTTCACCAGCTGCACCAGCGGCGTGTTCCCGATAGCTGCCAGAAGGTTTTTATTTTCTTTTTCCATATATTTTTACCTTGTTAGAGACCTATATAGACCTGCGATATTCCACTGGCAGAGCCTGTTTCGGGTCAGTCTATTACACCCGGCACGGGGAAGCGCCGGCAAAGCTGCGCAACTTCCTGCTTCACCTCATCCAGCACCTGCGGGCTATCAACATTAGAAATCACTTTCACAATCAGCCCGGCAATCAGCTTCATCTCTTCCTTCCCGAAGCCGCGGGTCGTCATGGCCGGCGTACCCAGCCTGATGCCGCTGGTTACCCGCGGCGGACGGGAATCAAAGGGTATAGCATTTTTATTCACGATGATACCGGCGGCTTCCAGGGATACCTCGGCCTGTTGGCCGGTTACCCCGGTTTCCGTGAGGTCCACCAGCATCAGGTGGTTATCGGTGCCGCCCGATACCAGGCGGAGTCCCGCCTTCTTAATCTCCGTAGCCAGGACAAGGGCATTTTCCAGGATAGCCCGCTGATAATCGACAAATTCGGGCTGCATGGCTTCATAAAGCGCCACCGCCTTGGCGGCGACGGCATGCATCAGTGGCTTGCCCTGCGCTTCCGGGAAGACGGCATTATCCACGGTTTTTGCCAGTTCCCGCCGGCACAGTATCAGGCCGCCGCTGGTGCCGCGCAGCGTCTTATGCGTGGTCGAGGTCACCACGTCGGCATAAGGGACGGGGGTTGGGTGCAGTCCGGCAGCTACCATCCCGGCGATATGTGCCATGTCCACCATCAGCCTGGCGCCGACCGAATCGGCGATATAGCGGAAACGCTCGAAGTCGATAATCCTGGGGTAGGCGGTAGCCCCGGCGACGATTAACTTCGGCTTATGCTCTTTGGCCAACCTCTCCACCACCGGGTAATCGATGCGTTCCGTCTCCTTATTTACCTCGTAGTGAACGAAGTTATACGATTTACCGGAAAAGGTAACCGGAGAGCCGTGCGTCAGGTGCCCGCCGTGAGCCAGGTCCATCGCCATCACGGTATCGCCGTACTCCAACAGGGCGAAGTAGGCAGCCATATTGGCCGCCGAGCCGCTGTGCGGCTGGACATTAGCGTGCTCGGCGTGGAAAAGCTCCATGGCGCGTTCGACAGCCAGCTCTTCGATGGCATCCATGTTTTCACAGCCGCCGTAGTAGCGCCGGCCGGGGTAGCCCTCGGCGTACTTATAAGTCAGGAACGAGCCCTGGGCCTCCAGAACCGCCGGGCTGGTATAGTTCTCGGAAGCGATGAGGTTTACCGTCTCTTTCTGCCGTTTTTTATCGATATCCAGTATGCGGGATATCTCGGGGTCGGTCTCACTCAAGAAACTCATCTACACTCTCTCCTGAAGGGGAAATCCGGTTATGTACATAGTCTACAATGGCGGTATGAGAGTGTCAATTTTAATCCGGCTAACAGCCCTTGACAAGGAAATGATAAATAACTAAACTTAGATGCTTTTATGTCTAATAAGAAGGTGTAAAAATGCCTAAAGTAAAAATTGGCGACATCAATATGTATTATGAGATTCATGGCGAGGGCGAGCCGCTGGTAATGATATGCGGTGCCAGTGTGAGCGTAGATATGATGTATGGTTTCATCCCGGTGTACTCTCCTGAATACAAACTGGTAATTTTCGATAATAGAGGTGCCGGCCAGAGCGATGCACCTGACATTCCTTACACCATGGAAATGATGGCGGATGACCTTGCCGGACTACTCGACACTATAAATATCGATTCGGCCCATATCATGGGTATTTCAATGGGTGGAATGATAGCTCAAGAATTCACGCTGCGTCACCCTGAGAGTGTTAAAAGCCTGGTTCTAGCATGTACCTATTGTGGTGGCCCGGGTAGCAGTATTATTACGGACCCGGAAATGACGCAACGTATGGCAGAATTACCTCCTGAAGAAGGATTAATGGAAATAATGCGCTTATGCATAAGCCAGAAGTTCCTCGACGAAAATCCAGGTCTGTTAGAGAAGATAGTTGAGCAAATGATGAAAAACCCCATCTCTCCTCACGGTCAGATGAGACAATCGGAAGCAGAAATGGGTCATAATACTTACGAGCGGCTGCCGGAAATTAAGGCGCCAACACTGGTCATACATGGGGATGCCGACCAAATTGTCCCAGTGGAAAACGCTAGGATATTAGCATCAAGGATACCGGGTGCTGAAATAGTGATATTCCCAGATGCGGGTCATATGCTTCTTGAGGCAGGAGATGAAATGAGCAAGGTAACACTGGACTTCCTGCGGCGGCACAGTGCAAAAACCACTTGACAAAGCAATACTACGTTCCTATAATAAAAAGAAACCCCCACTTGTTTGATAGTCTTTTCCTATTTCTATTGAAAATAGTGCAAATATTTACTCGCGAGGCACTGTGTACAATTCCCGTTTAAGTTCTCTGGCGGGCTTCCTGAAATAAGACTGGAAATTTTCCAGAAAGTCTAGAGCTGGTATTAGTATATGCCGAAGTATATCTTTGTAACCGGCGGCGTGGTAAGTTCCGTAGGGAAAGGCATCACCGTCGCCTCAATAGGCACCACACTGAAAAGCCGCAAGGTCACCGTGGCCGTACAGAAACTGGACCCCTACCTGAACGTCGACCCCGGCACGATGTCGCCCTACCAGCACGGTGAGGTGTTCGTCACCAGGGACGGGGCGGAGACGGACCTCGACCTGGGCAACTACGAACGGTTCATCGACGCCGAAACCACGGCGGACTCCAACGTTACGTCCGGGCAGATTTACAGCACGCTCATCGCCAAGGAAAGGCATGGCGACTTTCTCGGCGGGACCATCCAGATTGTGCCCCACCTGACTAACGAGATTAAAGGAAAGTTCAAAAAACTGGCCGATAATTCCAAGGCCGATGTGATACTCATTGAGGTCGGCGGCACCGTGGGCGATATCGAAGGGCAGCCGTTCCTGGAGGCCATCCGCCAGATGAGGAACGATGTCGGCAGGAACAACGTGCTCTACATACACGTCACCTTTCTGCCCTATCTCAACTCCACCGGCGAACTGAAGACCAAGCCCACCCAGCACAGCGTCAACGAGCTAAGGCGTATCGGTATTCAGCCGGACATTATCGTCTGCCGCAGCGACCATCCCATTTCCGAGAGCATACAGGATAAAATATCGCTGTTCTGCGACGTGGAAAAGAAGGCCGTCATCCCGCTGCCCACCGTGGATACTATCTATGAGATACCACTCATTCTGGAAGAATCCGGGTTAAGCAAACTGATTGTCGAAAAGCTCGGCATCAAGTCGCGCCGCACCGACCTGCGCAAGTGGCGCGTACTCGTGGAACGCATCAAGACGCCGCACGAGCCGGTAAATATCGCCCTCGTCGGCAAATACGTCGAGCTCAACGACGCCTATTTCTCCGTCCGCGAGGCGCTGT
>CAYPYL010000103.1:0-4914 GCA_964414605.1 uncultured Dehalococcoidaceae bacterium | reverse complement strand
CCGCTTTAGCTTCATCCTGGGCTGCGGCGACCGTAGCTTCCTGCGCCTCGATGCCCACGCTGACCGTAGCTACATCGGGAACAGCCGTTACTTTGCCCTGGCCGTTTACCCAGATTCCCTCCTGCTGGCTGTTAAGGTTGCCTTTAAGTTCGAGAGTGCCGTCGATACCATTCGCACAGCCAGTCAGCACCACCGCCCCGAGAAGTAATACCACACCAATTACTGCCAACCATGTCTTTTTCATCGTTTTGCCTCCTTTTTGGTTTTCTATTATATATAACGAAAAAGTCGCCGCAAAGTTAGTGAATGCCCTCGTTCTCTATTTCTTTATCTCAAGCCACACCCCTCTTCATACAACAGACATATATAACTAGATATAAAAATAGCACCAGACGGAAGGAATGTATGTAACAAATGTCACAAGCGGGTTGATTTAATGTAGAAACCGGAGAGATTGAGTTATAGCCGACTAGTCCAGATTACGGAGGGCTTTCTCGTAGCTCTTTTCGGCAATTTCAAGCGCCCGTTGCAGGGCGGGCTTAAGTGCTTCTGGAGCTTTGTCCAGCGATTCACGGAGTTTCTGGATATTCTCCAGCGCATTCTCGGACACGTCGACGCGTAACTGTGCCCGGTCGTCGGACTTGCCTTTCTCTTCCGCGGGTACGCGGTCGGCGGCCTTTTCCAGGTTGCCGCGCTGCGCGCGCACCGCTGGTTCGGTCGGGGCCGGTGCTTCCGTCACGGCTTCAGGTGGTATTTCAATGAGGGGGGCGGGCGTTTCCGCCGGTATCTGTAATACCTCCGGTTCCGGTTCGGGGGTGGGTGTGGGTTCGGGTTCAGGTGCAGGCATTGGCGCAGGTGCAGGCGCAGGGGTCGGCGCCGGTACCGGCGCCGCTTCAGCCGCTTCAAAGGTTGCCGTTTGCAGCTGCGCATCCTCACCTCCCCTCCAGGGTTCCACCAGTTCGGACATGGCCAGCAGCTGGTCGTTCATGCGATCCGCGGCCTTTTCTATCTGTTCACTCTTGCCCTCGTCCGCCATCCTGATGATTTCTTCGACCCTATCATCGGCAAATTTAGCATACAGCTCCGCCTTGCCGAGCGCCGAAGGCGTAAAAGCCAGCCGGACCGCCTCGGTCGCCAGCTTTACCTGGTATAGCGGCTCGTCGGGCAGGCTGCCGGTGGAAGCTGCCACGGTGCCAGTAGCGGCGAGCAGGATGATTACAAGGACAGAAACGACGGTTGCCCAGCGCGGGAACCACGCAAAGAAGCCCGGCCCTTTTTCCGTCTCCATATCACGGATAGCCGTTTGGAACTCATATCTGGCCCTCTGCCTGAATTCGGCGCGCGGCTGTACGGCAGCCGCTTTTCGCGCTTCCAGCACGGTCCGCAGCAAGGGTTCGAGCTCGGCGGCATAATCGGGAAAGTCCGCCAGGCATTTCTCGATAGCCTCGCCGCTTATCAGCCGCTCCAGACATGCATCCAGTATATTATCAAATTCATTCTTCTTGCTCATGACACCACCCCTGCCGATAGCACCTTACGCAGGGCGACTACGGCGCTGTGCTGCAAAGCTTTAACTGCTCCCACGCTCCTGCCCATGGTTTTAGCCACCTCGGCTATGGACAGATCGGCGGTAAAGCGCAGGGAAATCACCTCCCGCTGCGCCGCGGTCAGCTTTTTAGCCGCCAGAGCCAGTTCTTCAATTTCCAGTTTCCTTTCGGTGACCTGTCCCGGGTCTTCCTTACCGGCGGATATCGTCTCGTCGAGGGGGACGGTAACGCGCCTCGATTTCTTGCGTAGGTAATCGACTACCTGGTTATGGGCGATACGGTACAGCCAGGATGAAAACGGCATACCCTTAAACCGATAGGAAGAGATTGACTTAAGGGCGTTTAGAAAGACCTGTTGCGTCAAATCTTCCGCCTCCGTACGGTCACCTATTTTGAGAACTATATACCGATAAATTTTATCGAAGTTCTCCTCATATAATTGAGCTAAAGCCACCTGGTCGCGCTGTTGCGCTCTCTGGATAAGGCTCTCCTCATCTTGCACGTGACAACTCCCGTTGAGAACCGGGCACTTTCAAGATTTACGTTCGCCCGGCCGGTAATTTAGGTGTTACCCTGTGCATATAGTATAACGAATAAGGTATCAGAAAGATAGCTCTTCAGGCACGCAGCACCGGTGTATTTTGCTGGCTTGACAATCGTCTACAGCGGGATATATTATTTGTGTTGAGACTTAACAGGGACAAAGGTTACCCCATCACCCCACGTATACCCCAGACCTGACCGAAACCCGTACCACTGTTCCCGCCGGGGAATTGCGGTTTCCTGACGACTTAATATCAGACATGGCTTTAGTTACGTATCCAAACTCGAATATTTGTTAGAGTAAGTCAAAAAGGAGGTTGAGAAATTGGCTACATGGCATGAATACTATCAGGAAAAAGGCCGCGTACCGGACTGGCCGTATCCAATCCGCTTCGAAGAGGAGCAGGAAGTCGATGCGGATGTCCTGGTAATCGGCGGCGGCATCGCCGGCTGCTGGGCGGCCATCAGTGCTGCTAGGCAGGGACTAAAAGTGGCGCTGGCAGAAAAGGGCGACACTGTCAGGAGCGGCGCCGGAGGACCGGGATGCGACCACTGGTGTAATGCCCCCGCAAATCCTTTATCCAATGTGGACCCGGATGAGTGGGCAGAGCACATGGCCGACCGCCCGTACTGCAATGGTATCGGCATCCAGATACAGTGCCGGGAGAACTATGATTGTCTGCTCGAACTGGAACAAATGGGCGGCAAAGTAAGAGATACAGATGATGAATACAAGGGCGCCGAAGGCCGGGATGAAAAGAGCAAGATAATGTTTTCCCCGCGCTACACCCGGGTACATAGCTATCTCGCCTCGGAAGAGACAGATGAAAATAAGATGAAATTCTATCAGGCGGACCATACCAGGAACAACGTGGTAATACGAGTCTGGGGGTCCACTTTTAAACCCGCCCTGAAAAAGGAATGCAAGCGTCTGGGAGTCAAGATTTTCGATCGCGTGGCAGTTACCAGCCTGCTGACCGAAAACGGAGTCCAGGGCGCCCGGGTAGTCGGGGCCACCGGCGTTAACAACCGCACCGGTGAATTCATGATTTTTAAGTCGAAGGCGACTATCCTCGCCACTGCCGGAGCCGGGTCGATATGGCTGATAAGTACCGAATTAGGCGGGTATTCCAACATGATGTCCCGCACGATTTCCGGCGACGGCACCGTCATGGCCTGGAGAGCCGGGGCCGAACTGACCACGATGGAAGCCTCCGGGGTGCTGCGTATTGCTACCGGGCATAAGCACAAGTGGTATACCGGGGCGGGCGACGCCAGTTACGAAAATGTCCCCCTCGTCGATGCCAACGGCAAAAGGCTGCCCCTTCCGATACAGGGATGGGAAGACTGGGGAGCGATGATGCCGGTGCCGGCTGTTGAGCAAGCCGTCCGGGAAGGCATCCTCAAAGGCGAATATGCGCTGCCGTTCTACGGAGATTTCCCGGCCATGCCGGACGTAGAACGAAGAGCCACCTGGAATCTGATGCTGGGAGAAGAATCTACCACGAAAATAATCATCAATACTTTCAACAATGCCGGCTATGACGAAAGCCGCGACCTTCTCCAGAGTTACAAATTTATCGAGGGCAACAGTCTGCCGCAATGGGCGGATGCCGGTCACGGCGGCGGCATCCTGATCGACTGGGACTTAAAGACTACCCTCGACGGGCTGTACGCCGCCGGAATGCAGACGTTTTCTCCCGAGGACCATAGTTATGCGGCGGCCACCGGCAGGTACGCCGGCCGAAAAGCCGCGGCCTATTCCCGGGAGGTCGGTGAATCTAAAATATCCCGCGAACAGATAGACCTTGAGAAAGCCAGGGTTTATGCCCCCATCAAGCGTAGCGGCGGGATGGAGTGGAAAGAGCTGCATGCCGGTATCGCGAGGGCCATGCAATATTATTGCAGTGAATTCAAGACCGAGAACCTTCTCAACATGGGTCTCGCTACCCTGCAAAGGATCGAAAAGGAATCCGTACCTTTACTATTCGCCCTGGACCCGCATAAGCTGATGCGCAGTCTGGAGGACCTTAGTCTTTTAACCCACGCTCAAATCATCCTTCACGCTTCCCTGGCGCGCAAGGCCAGTAGTATGCTGCTGAATTTCCGGCGAATAGACTACCCGACTCTCGACCCGCCGGAGTGGAGGAAGTTCCTCACGATTAAGCAGGAAAACGGCAAGGTAAAAACCGGGGAACTGCCCCTGACCTTCTGGGGCAACATGAAACAACAGTACGAAGCCCGTAATAAAGACTATACCGGTGTATATAAGGGAAAATGATAGTTACAAAATCTAGATTGCACCTATTAAATACACTGGTTTTTGGAGGAAACGATGTCTAAAGAAAAAATAAGCGCCATCCCCAATGTAACTACACCGAGTGCTCCGGTAGTCTTTAATCCTGATATCTGCGATGGCTGCAATACCTGTGTGGAAGTCTGCCAGATAGACGTGTTTATACCCAATCCGGAGAAAGGCAAACCGCCTATCATACTGCATCCCGATGAATGCTGGTACGGCGGCTGCTGCGTTAATGATTGTCCCCGTCCCGGGGCTATCACATTTAAGTGGGCGCTCCAGCACCGGGGTTTCTGGAAGAACAAGGCCACCGGAGAAATCCATCAAATCTAGCCGCCTTGAATGAGGCTTACGTTGCACGGAGTCGGCCGTCACGGACGACTTAAAGGTGTGCAAAGCCTTGGTTCTCTGTGGCTGGCGGATGGGGCGGATAATAAAGAGCAGGGGAGCTTTAATGGCTCCCCTGTCCTGTTATATAAGCTTTGCCCTAAAAGTATCGTTTCTAATGTCACCCAGAGCGTAGCG
>CAYPYL010000102.1:0-4923 GCA_964414605.1 uncultured Dehalococcoidaceae bacterium | reverse complement strand
ATAATATACCTGTAAGGCGAGCGCATCCAGAACGCCTTCGTGTTGCGAGCTACTCCTGAAATTGCAGATAACCTTGTGAAGCGCTATAATTTCCATGAAATAATTGAAAGGAAGTTAACGGATATGACTAAAACGAAATATGGGCACCTTTTTAAAAAATTAAAATACGATGACAGTAGTGGCGAGTATATGACCATGCCGGTGGGGTCTGACCTGGAGGGGCTGAACGTCAGTTTCGCCTGGGGATACCGCCGGCAGGTAGGAGCCTGGGGTGGTGACGGCGGAATCTGTCATACACATCCTTATGGCGAATGCCTGGTATTTATGGGGCTCGACTATGACAATTATGGGACATTCCCGGCAGAATTAGAGCTATCCATGGGTGAGGAAGGTGAGAAATACACCATCGACTCGCCTACCGTTGTCCCGCTTCCCCCCGGAGTATCGCACTGTCCCCTGGTGTCCAAGAAGGTAGATGCTCCATTTGGCTTTTTAGCTATTTCGCTCGCCGGTGAACACCAGACCGATGAAGCACTCGTTAATAACCAGCCTGGCAGAAACAAGAAATACGAGCACTTAGTGCAAAAGCTGGATATACGGGAAATTCATCATGAGTCAAAAGGAAATGCCGATTATATAGGGTTTTGGAGCGGCAAGGACTTGGAGGGCTTACTGCTGAATTTTACCTGGGCGTTACATACCGGCATCGGCGCCTGGCACAAAAAAGACCCGCATGTACACCCGATTGATGAAGTCCTGTTATTCGTCGGACTCGACCCGGATAACCCGGACTACCTCGGAGCGGAGCTAGAGATAGCCATGGGGGAAGAGCAGGAAATCCACGTCATCGATACTCCCATGGTAGTCGTAGCCCCCAAAGGCCTGGTGCACTGTCCCCTGATAACTAAGAAAGTTGAGAAGCCATACGGTTTCAGCGCCATCTTTCTCAACCCCGAATACGATACCACTTTCCTGGGCTGAAAGCCTTTTCTTCACCCGTAATTATTAGGGAATATCAATGAATCTGGAAAAAATTCTCACCAGGGTCCGGAAGGAATGCGCGTACCTTGAAGATAAAGACTGTGTAAGAGTCCGCATCGCGGCGCCGGCAAACAGTCCCGACCTCGCAAGCGTATTGAAGTCTTTCCGCCAGGAAATAGACAAACAGGGTATTAGCGCCAGGGTTATCGCGACCGGGTCACGGAGGCTTTACGACATCGAACCTACGGCGCTTATTGAGAAGCCCGGCAGGCCTGCCGTCCTTTATCATAACGTTACTCCCGGGACCGCCGCCGAACTGGTAAGTGACTATTTATTGCAAGACAATGCCAGGCCGGACCTGGCTTTATGCAGCTTCGGCGAGGGGAAGATTGACGGCATACCGGATAGCGCGGAGATACCGGTTTTCGGCTTGCAAAACAGGGTATCCCTGCGAAACTGCGGCTGCATCGACCCCGATAACATCAACGAGTATATAATTCGGGGCGGCTACGGCGGTCTTGCCAGGGTCCTGCAGACAGGCCGTGAAGAAGCGATTGAAGAACTGGGAAAGACCGGGTTGAGGGGACGGGGCGGCGGTGGCTTCCCTGCCGCTGAAAAATGGCGGATATGCCGGGAGGCAAAGTCAGACGATAAATACGTGGTTTGCGACGCGGTGGACGCCGACCCCGATGCTCTTACGGGCAGACTTTTAATCGAGGGCGACCCTCATTCGGTCATCGAAGGACTATTAATCGGCGCGTATGCCGTGGGTGCGGAACATGGCTTTATCTGTGTAAGTTCCGATTACAGCGACGCGATAAAAAGACTTACCCGAGCCCTGGAGCAGACCAGGGAATACGATCTTTCCGGTGATAATATCCTGGGCACCGATTTTAGCTGTGATATCGAGATTAAAGAAGTGGAGTCGGCGCTGGTCTCCGGAGAAGAAACGGCGCTCATCCGCTCGCTGGAGAACCGCCAGGCGATACCCTACCTGCGCCCTCCCTACCCGGCCGTAAGCGGCTATCAAGGATGCCCGACCCTTGTGCACAGCGCCGAGACCCTAGCGAGCGTTTCGGCCGTTTTCCAGGGCGTTCCCGCCGTCTGCACCAAAATCGTTACTCTAGCCGGAGACGTTACTCATAAATACACGCTAGAGGTGCCGCTGGGAACGACATTACAGAGCATAATCACCGATATCGGCGGCAGGACTTCAAGCGGTAATGATATTAAAGCGGTGCAGTTCGGCGGGCCGATGGGTCGGTTATTTGCCGCCGACTCCCTCGGTGTTACGGTCGACTACGAATCTATGACAGAAGCCGGAGGCATGATGGGGACGGGTACTATTAAGGTCTTCGCCGTCGATGCCTGCGCCGTGGAAACTGCAAGGGACATGATGAACTACCTTCAAGGGCAGTCCTGCGGCAAGTGCGTTTTCTGCCGCGAAGGAACTTACCAGCTGGCGGATATCCTTAATGATATCGCCGGTGGCAAAGGTAAAACGGAAGACCTGGAAATGATAGCGGAAATCTGCGAAGGCATGAAAAGCGGGAGCATCTGCGGCCTGGGACGGACGGCGCCCAACCCGATTTTATGCAGCATCGAACTTTTCCGCGACGAATACGAATCACATATAAAAGAGAAAAAGTGTCCGAAGCAATAATCAAACTCAATATCGATGGACGGGATATCGAGACGCAGGAGGGGAAAAGCGTCCTTGATGCCGCCCTCGAAGCGGGAATCTATATCCCGCACCTCTGCCATCACCCGGACCTCCCGGCAATCGGTGCCTGCCGTCTATGCATCGTGGAAATAGAAGGCGTTGCCGGGCTACAGTCTTCGTGCGTGACAGCCGCCCAAAACGGCATGGTAGTCAGGACGAAGAGCGAGGAAATCGACCGCTGGCGGCGTCTCGCCATGGAGCTTATGCTGGCCGGACACCCGGCGGACTGCGGCTCGTGCGACAAGTACCTCAACTGTGAACTACAGTCGTTGAAGCAGTACCTCGGCTGCGAAGAACTAAGCGTGAGAAGTCGCTCCAAGCTGCTCCCGATTAACCACGATAATCCGCTTTTCGTGCACGACCCCAATAAATGCGTGGCATGCGGAAGGTGCGTCAGGGCCTGCTGGGAGCTTCGCGGCGTAGGGATATTATATTATGTAAAGAACGGACGGGAAACGCTGACCGGTACCGCCGATGATTTACCGCTGGCCGAAGCCGGCTGCCGTTTCTGCGGCGCCTGCGCCGAGGTCTGCCCTACCGGGGCGATACAGGACAGGGAAGAACTCGTCAAGGAGAAAAACCGTAAGAACGCTCTTATTCCCTGCCGGTATACCTGCCCCGCCGAGATAGACGTGCCGAGGTACATACGCTTCATCAGGGAGAAAGACTATTCCGCCGCCGCGGCAGTTATCCGCGAGAAAGCCCCGTTTCCCGGTGTGCTCGGCTACGTGTGCGACCGTCCCTGCGAGGAAGTATGCCGCCGGGGTGAGGTGAACGAGGCTATTTCAATCAGGGAGCTCAAGCGTTTTGCGGCGGAACACGATAAAGACAGGGTCTGGGAGAAAAGCTCGGTTAAAAACACACCTACCGGTAAAAAGGTGGCTATCGTGGGGTCGGGGCCTTCAGGGCTGACCGCCGCCTACTACCTGAACAATAAGGGCCACGCCGTGACCGTATTCGAGTCCGCGCCCTTTGCCGGCGGCATGATGCGCTGTGGAATACCGGAATACCGCCTCCCCAGGGACGTACTCGAAAGTGAAATCAGGGATATTACCGACCGGGGGGTGGAGATAAAGACCGGCACACCCGTGAAATCCATCGACGCGCTTCTGGAAGAAGGCTTCGACGCCGTAGTGGTGGCTATCGGAACCCACCGGGGCCAGAAGCTCTCCATCCCGGGGTCGGATAGTCCGGTGGTGCTTATCGGCGTGGACTTTCTTAAAGACGTAAACCTGGGCAATAGGGTGGAAATCGGCGAGAAGATATTAGTACTCGGTGGCGGCAACGTGGCATTCGACTGCGCCCGTGCGGCCAGACGACTCGGTAGCGTCAGCGTCTCGCTGGCCTGCCTGGAAAGTCGCGAGGAGATGCCGGCCACGGACGATGAAATCAGGCAGGGGGAAGAGGAGGGGATATCGATTTATCCCGCCCGGAGCTTTACCGGAATCATCACCGAGAACGGCCGCATTACCGGCGTGGAATGCTCCAGGGTGGCCTCGCTCACGTTCGACGAGGATAAAAACCCCTGCGTGGAAATAGAGGATAACTCCGGTCACATACTGGAAGCGGACACGGTGATATTCGCTATCGGCCAGTGCCCGGATATCCCGCCGGACTTCGGCGTGGATGTAAAGTCCAACAATCTCATCGAAATCGACTCTTTTACATTCAGCACCGGCAAAGAAGGGGTCTTTGCCGCCGGGGACGCCGTAAACGGGACATCGTCGGTAATCAAGGCGATAGCTTCCGGCAGAAAAGCCGCCATCGCCGCCGACAGATACCTTGAAGGAAATGGTATTATAGATGAGAAGCTTGCCGACGTCCGCGAGCCGGAGAAATGCATCGGCTTCCGGGATGGTTTCGCCTTTATGAAGCGCAGCGAGGAAGCCTGTATACCACCGGAGGAACGGGTCAGGAGCTTTGAGAAGGTGTTGCGGGACATGGACGAAAAAACGGCGGACGAAGAATCCGGGCGCTGCCTGCAATGCGACTTGAGACTTAAAATCCAGTCGGTCAAGTTCTGGGGAAATTACTGACCGGCGCAGCGATAACCGCGCACAGTTATATAAAACATTCAAGGAGGATGAAAATGAGCAGTATACCGGCGGAAGCCGAAGCTGTAGTAATCGGCTCCGGCGTGGCAGGCCTGGCCGCGGCGGTCACCCTGGCGGAAGGCGGCGTCGAAGTCATCGTCTTTGAAAAAGAACGCTCACTCGGAG
>CAYPYL010000101.1:0-4949 GCA_964414605.1 uncultured Dehalococcoidaceae bacterium | reverse complement strand
AGCCGCGAGCCATCCGTGCCAGGATAGCCCAGATACACGGCTTCTCGGCGCACGCAGACAGGGACGACCTCATCAAGTGGCTTTCCAAACTTACGGCAAACCCCAAGCATATATTCATCACCCACGGGGAGAAAACCGCCGCCGAGCATTTCAGCCTATTTCTACGGGAAAAGACCGGCTACGAGACATCGGTGCCGGCGTACGGCACCAGAGTTATGTTAAAATAACCGCGTCCGCATTATGGGGAGAGAGAACATGCACGACGAATATGAAATCAACCAACTGGAAAAAGAAGAGTCCTGGCGGATGTTCCGCATCATCGGGGAGCTGGTGGAGGGGTTCGACAGCCTGGCCGATATCGAACCTGCCATAACGATATATGGCTCCGCCCGGTTAAAACCCGAAAACGAACTTTATTCCCAGACGGAAGAAATCGCCTATCTGCTCGGTAAGGCCGGCTTCAACATTATGACCGGCGGCGGACCCGGCGTCATGGAAGCGGCCAATAAGGGGGCGGCACGGGCGGGCGTAAAATCGGTGGGGCTAAACATCAAGCTACCCCAGGAACAGATGTGCAACGACTACTCTACCAGGTCGATTACATTCCACCACTTCTTCGTAAGGAAAGTAATGCTGGTGAAATACGCCACCGCCTTTATCATCATGCCGGGCGGTCTGGGCACCCTGGACGAAGTTACCGAGGTGCTGACGCTGATACAGACGGAGAAGATAAAGCCCTTCCCGGTAATACTGTTTTCCACCAAATACTGGCGCGGTTTTCTCGACTGGCTGAAAGGGACGATGCTGACGCACGGGGCCATATCCGAGGAGGACTTCGACCTGCTGCGCGTATTCGACTCCCCCAAGGACGTGGTTGGTGCCGTTAAGAAATGGTACCAGAAACAGCAGGTCACGGGCAGGAAAGCCTTACAGGCATAGCATATATCAGCATTTCTAAGTAATCAGGTATAATACACCGATATTTAATATACCTTTGCCTTTATATCCCTCTCCGCATTGATATCCGGCTTTCCCCCTGTTTTATAATGTTTGACTTATTGTATAATTATCATTATTATTAAGTTATCATTAGTATTTAATTAACAGTATTATCAGGTTAATAAGTTTACAAATCCGCAGCGGCACGGTTTACGCGATAATCCTGCGGTGGGGGTGGTAACTTGGATGAAATAAACGAAGCCATCAAGAAATTCCAGAAGGAATTGAACGGCGGCACGTCGTCGCTGGTGCTCTTGAGCGTCCTGGATAAAGCGGGAAGTCCCATGTACGGCTACCAGATTGCCAAGCTCATCGAAGCGCAGACAGAAGACGTGGACATCATGAAGCAGGGCGCGTTATACCCGGTGCTGCGGTCCCTGGAGAGCACCGGCCTGCTGGAGAGTGAAGTAGAGCCTTCCGTATCCGGCCCGCCGCGCCGCTACTATAAAATAACCGAATACGGCCGCACAATACTGGCTAAATGGATAGAAATATGGCATCAGACAAGGGAATTCGTCGATGCCGTTTTAAAAGGAGGGGATGATGAATAACGGTATCGAGAAATACCTGTCGGAGCTGAAGAAAGAGTTAGCCGGCAGTGACCGCGCTACTATTCAAGATGCCCTGTCCGACGCCGAGGAACACCTAAGGACGGGACTGAACAGCGCCAGGGAGGCCGACCCCGAGGTATCGGCAGCCGATGCCCTGGCGGTAATCGTGGAGAAATACGGCAGCCCGGGGGAGGTCGCCGCCGCCTACAAAGATTTAGAGTCGCGCACTCCCCCCGCATTTACCAGCCCCGTCTACAGGGAAAAGGAGCCGGAGGAAGCGAGCGAAGTCGCCAGTCCGGCGGTGCCGGACACGCGCCCGTTTTACCTGAAATTTATCGGGATATTCGCCGATATCCGTGCATGGGGAGCGCTGCTTTACCTGGTTTTCGCGCTGGGTACCGGCATTATCTACTTCACCTGGGCGGTTACGGGTCTATCAGTGTCCGTGGGTTTATTAGTATTAATTATCGGCATACCCATCGCCGGGCTTTTCCTGCTTTCCGCGAGGGGGATAGCCCTGGTGGAGGGGCGCATCGTGGAAGCACTGCTCGGCGTCAGGATGCCCCGGAGGCCGCTGTTTTCCAGGAAAGACATCGGGTGGTGGCAGAAAATGAAAAACATGCTTACGTCCCGGCATACCTGGACAACCATTGTTTACATGATATTGCAGATGCCGCTGGGCATTATCTACTTTACGGTTATCGTCAGCCTGATTGCCGCCGCGGTGTGGATGATTGGACGGCCTATAATGGAACTGACTTACGGAATTCCCGCTTTCGTTACTATGTCCTACGAATACTTTACACAGTGGTGGGGCATGATATTCTATGTAATCGGCGGTATCCTGCTGCTGACAGCGACAATGCATCTGGTCAAAGGTGCCGGGAGGCTACAGGGCATGTGGGCAAAAGCCATGCTCGTACGAGAATAGACTTAAACCCGGGAGGAAGAAAATGAAGAAATCAATATTAGCAGTTGCTTTATGCGTGATACTGATATCGGCGGTGCTGCTGGGGGGGTGCAAGCGGGTAGAAATCGGCTCCGAGAGCGGGCCGACAACCACCAGGTCTTATGACTTCACCGACTTCACCAGCATCGAGATAGGTCATGCATTTAAGCTAGAAGTAACCCCGGCGGATACCTACAGCATTACTATAAGCGCCGGTGAGAGCCTCTTCGACAATATAGAAGTTACGCAGAAAGGCAGCAGGCTGGAAATCGGCATGGATAGGCTGCTCTTTCACTTTAACAGGTCGCCCAGTGTGAAGATCACCATGCCCGAACTACGGGGGCTGTATATGGCCGGGGCAAGCGAGGGCAACGTCACGGGATTCAAATCTTCTCAGGACTTCGACTTATCGCTGTCCGGGGCGAGCGAGCTGTACATGGACATGGAAACGGGGGATTTCGAGAGTGAATTATCGGGGGCGAGCGAGGTTTCCGGGCACCTGACAGCTACGAGCTGCGATATCACGCTGTCCGGGGCAAGCGAAATAGACCTCGCCGGTTCCGGCGGGAATGTGAAAATTAACGCCTCGGGAGCCAGCTGGGCAGACCTGGAGAACCTCGACGTTAACAACGCCGCTATCGATTTCAGCGGCGCCAGCGAAGGCAGTCTAAACATCGACGGAAGGCTGGACGTTTCCCTTAGCGGCGCCTCTTTCCTGGAATACGCCGGCAATCCCACGCTGGGCGACCTTAACTTGAGCGGCGGGTCGGAAATCAAGAACAGGAACAGATAGCGAACCGATGTTATTCATAATCCGCTTCCCGTACGCAGATTATGAAGCTACCTCTTTCTTCCAGGCATCGGCCTTCTGGATAAGCTCCCCGGCGGTCTTCTGCGCGGCCGGTGTATAGCGCGGGCCGCCAATCATCACGGCCAGCTCTTTCAGTCGCAAATCGCCGTCAAGGGCTTCGATGCCGCTGACGGTGCGTTCCCCCGCCGACCGTTTGCTAACACTGAAATGGGCGTCGGCGAAAGCGGCTATCTGGGGCAGGTGGGTTACGCAGATTACCTGGTGGCTGCGCGAGAGATTCCAGAGCTTTTTGCCGATAACCTCGCCGCTGCGCCCGCCGACGCCGATATCAATCTCGTCGAAAATGAGCACCGGAATCGTGTCCGCCCCGGCCAGGGCGCTTTTAAGCGCCAGCATGAAGCGCGAGACCTCGCCGGTGGAGGCAATCCTGTCCAGGGGTTTCGCCGGCTCGCCGGGGTTAGTCGAAGCCATGAAAACAACTTCGTCAACGCCGGACGAATCGTACCGGTAGCACGTACCGTCGGGGAAAGGTATTCCTTCCGCAGCGGGTACCTGCGTTATGGACACGTCGAACTCTACCTGCGCCATGGAGAGGTCGGCGAGCTCTTTTTTTACCGCCGCGGCCAGTTTTTCGGCGGCCTGGCGGCGCTGCCCGGAAAGCCGCGAGGCAAGGACACCCATTTCATTTTTAAGTCGGGCTATCCGCGTTTCCAGCTGCTCGCGCCGCTCACGGGAGGAAGTCAGTCCTTCCAGTTCCGCTTCCGCCTTCTCCAGGTAGTCCAGCACCGCCGATATGGAACCACCGTACTTTCTCTTGAGACCGCGGAGGAGCTCCAGCCGGTTCTGCGCTTCCTCGAGGCGCTGCGGGTCATAGTTGAGATTATCGCCGTAAGAGTTAATTTCCCGCGCGAGCTCTTCGAGTCCGTGCAATAACCCCTCGAGGGAGTCGAGTTTCGACCGGAGTGAAGGGTCGGCATCGACGATGTTTTTCATCTCGGGCAGGGCTTCATTAATCCTGTCCACCGCGGAAGAGGAAGCCGCGGCGCTGTCATCGCCGTATATTATGCGGTATATTTCATAAGAAGCCGCCTTGAGTTTTTCCGCGGAAGCCAGGATGGTTATCTCCTGTTCCAGTTCCGCTTCCTCCCCTTCCCGCAGTTCCGCCCGCCTTATTTCTTCAATCTGAAAGGCAAGCAGCTCTTTCTGCCGGGCAAGTTCCTGTTCGTCGCGTGAGAGAGCCTTGATGTCGCGTTCCATTTGATGAAGCTCCGCGGCCATAGCGCTGAATTCACGCCGTGCCTGCCCGGCATGCGCGTAGGCATCCAGAAAATCCAGGTGCTTGTCTTTGTTAAGCAGGGAAAGGTGCTGGCTCTGACCGTGAATATCTACCAGGCCCGCGCCGATGTCACGCAGCAGAGAGCGCGATACCGCCTGCCGGTTCACCCGCGGCGTGGTGCGTCCCTGGCGGCGAAAATCGGAGGTAAGGAGTATCGCATCGTCATCGACTTTCAGCCCTTTCCCGGCAAGCAGCGCCCGGAGTGCCTCTTCTCTATCGTCGTGTTCCAGATGGAAAACGCCCTCTATCCGCGCTTCGTCCGAGCCGTGGCGGATGTCTTCTTCCTGCACCTGGCCGGAAAGG